>JAKABK010000071.1 GCA_021796905.1 Actinomycetes bacterium | reverse complement strand
ATCGGTGACCGCTTCCAGCTCGGCGAGCAGGTCCTCGAATCGTCGGTCCGCCCCCGGCTGGCTCCCGGCCGGCTCCACGGGTGCGCCGGCGGGCTGGGCGGAGCCGGCGGGCTGGGCGGAGCCGGCGGGCTGGGCGGGGCCGGCCACCCCGGTCATCGGCTGCCCGCCTCCTCGGCGACCTCGGTGACGGTGGCCGCCAGCCGCCCGGCCGCCAAGCGGATCGCCACCGGGTCACCTACCGCCACGTCCCCGGCGCGCCGGAGCACCGCGGCGTCGGGACCGCGCACCACCGCGTAACCCCGGTCGAGGACCCGGACCGGGTCGAGGGCCCCCAGGTGCCTCCTGTCGGCTTCGAGCCGGCCTGCTGCCCGTCCGAGGACCTCGCCCGCGTTGCGTCTCCAGTCCGGCGCCTCGAGTCGACGCCGGCACTCCTCGAGGCGCCGGCGGGGGTGGTGGCCGGCGAGGTGGCGCCCGGCGCCGGCCAGTCGCTCCCCTGCCCCGGAGAGAGCCGAGTCGAGCGCCCGGGAGACGTCGACGTCGGCGAGCCCCCGTGCCGCCTCGGTCCACCGGCCCGAGAGAGCCCCGGCGGCTACCCGCCGAGCCTGGTCCAACCGCCCGGCGAGCGCCGCCGCGTCGGGCACGACCGCGGTGGCCGCCAGCGACGGGGTGCCGCAGCGCAGGTCCGCGACCTCATCGCAGAGCGGGCGGTCGGCCTCGTGACCGATCGCGGAGACCACCGGCACCGGGCAGGCGGCGACCGACCGGCAGAGGTCCTCCTCGCTCCAGGGCAGCAGCGAGGTCGCGTCCCCACCGCCACGAGCGAGGATCACGACCTCCACCCCGGGGAGACGGGACAAAGCCCGGAGGGCCTCGACGATCGAGACAGCCGCGCCCGGCCCGGACACGGTCGTCTCGTGGAACACCACGGGATAGTCGGGGAAGCGGGCAGCGATCACCGACTCGATGTCGTGACGTACGGCTGCGTCGGAGCCGCACACCACCCCGATCACCGCCGGTAGGAGCGGGAGGCGGCGGCGCGGGCGGGCGGTGAGACCGTCGGCCTCGAGGCGGCGGCGGGTCTCGGCCAGCAGCGCGGCGATCGCCCCTTCCCCGACCGGGAGGACCTCCGTGGCACGCAGTTGCAGCTGTCCCCGATCGCTGCTCCATTCGAGGGTGCCGACAACCCGGACCCGTTCGCCGGCGACCGTCCGAGAGCTGCCGGTCCTCGGTCGGGGCAGGACGACGCTCACCTGCGCGGCACGGTCGCGGAGGGTGAAGTACACCCAGCCGGTGCGGCCGGTGGTCGGACGATGCACCTCACCTTCGACCGCTACGGTCCCGATGTGAGCGACGTGCCGGGCGATCTCCCCGGCGAGGCGCACGAGGGTGACGCTCCTCGGGGCCGCGGCCCCTACGGTCTCGTCGAAGAGCGGGAGGCTGGTCACCCCTGACACGCTAGCGAGGACCTCCGACACCTGAGGAAGGCGCCCGGGTACGATGAGAATCGCCGAGCCACCGCCAGGCGCTCGGCCGGGTGCCCTGCCCACCGCAGCGAGCCGGTCAGGCTCTCGGCGAAAGTGGCGTGGGTCTCCCCACCAACGCCTCCACAGGAGCAGGTTTGAGCCATCCCCCCACCCCCCCGAGCTTCGAACAGCTCGGCGTCGTACCCGATCTCGTGACCGCGCTCGAAGCGGGCGGGATCGAGACCCCTTTCCCGATCCAGGCGGCGACGATCGCCGACGGGCTCGCCGGACGCGACGTCTGCGGCAAAGCCGAGACCGGATCGGGCAAGACCCTCGCGTTCGGAGTGCCGCTGCTCCAACGCCTGGCGACGGCCGGCCCAGACGCGGCCTCCGGCCGGCGCCGACCACGGGGACTGGTCCTCGTGCCCACCCGCGAGCTCGCCAGCCAGGTCGCCGGCGTCCTCCACCCGCTGTCGGTCGCTGTCGGCCTGTCGCTCACCGCCTGCTACGGCGGAACCGGCATGGACACCCAGGTCGCAGCCGTGCGCTCCGGCACCGACGTGGTCGTCGCCACCCCGGGCCGGCTGATCGACCTGGTCCAGCGAGGCGATGTCAGCCTCGAGGCGATCGAGGTGGTAGTGATCGACGAGGCCGACCGGATGGCTGACATGGGGTTCATGCCGCAGGTGGAGTGGCTTCTGCGGCATCTCGGGGGGACCCACCAGACGATGCTGTTCTCGGCGACCCTCGACGGTGACGTCGACCGCCTGGTCCGCTACGAGCTGACCGACCCGGTGAGCCACGAGGTCGGCTCGCAGCAACCGACGGTCGGCGCGATGGAGCACCGTTTCCTCCTCGTGCACCAGATGGACAAGGTGCGGGTCCTGGCCGCGGTGTGCCGCAACAACGAACGGGTCATCGTGTTCTCCCGCACCAAGCGGGGAGCCGACCGGGTCACCGAAGCCCTGCGCAAGGAGGGCGTGGACGCCCGGGCGATCCACGGCGACCTCCGCCAGCAGGTGCGGGAGCGGGCATTGAAGCAGTTCTCCACCGGACGGCTACCGGTCCTCGTCGCCACCGACGTGGCCGCCCGGGGTATCGACGTGGACGACATCGACGTCGTGGTCCACTTCGACCCGCCGGAGGACCACAAGTCCTACCTCCACCGCTCCGGTCGGACCGCTCGCGCCGGGAGGGAAGGTCTCGTGGTCACCCTGGTGCTGTGGAACGAACAGCTGGAGGTCGAGAAGGTGCAACGGCGGCTCGGGCTCTCGATCCCGGTGGTCGAGGTGTTCTCGAACGACCCGCGCCTCGGCGACCTGCGCAGCTGGGTCCCGGCCGGCGAGTCGGTGGCCTGAGGCGCTCCCGCCCGGTCCCGCCGCGACGACCCCACGACCCACCGCCCTGGCCTTGTCGGTCGCCGTCCGGGTCGTGCTCGGCGTGCTCGGAACCGCCGCGGTGGTCGCCGCAGCGGACTCCGCGGTGCGCTCGACGGTCCTCCCCCGGGCTTCGCGTAGCCGGATCGCGGCATCGGTCAGCGACGCCACCCGGGCGGTGTTCCGGCTGATCGTCGGACGCTCCGCCAGCTACGAACGCCGGGACCGGGTGATGGCCCTGTTCGGGCCGGTGGTGCTCCTATCGCTGCTCGTCTCGTGGTTGCTGCTGGTACTGGTCGGCTTCACCGCGATCTTCCTCGCCGAAGGCGTCAGGGGAGGTGCCCGGGCGGCGGAGCTGTCGGGATCCTCGGCGTTCACGCTCGGCACCGCCGTACCGAGAGGGCTCACCGCCGGTGTGCTCACCTACACCGAAGCCGGCATCGGCCTGTTGCTCGTGACCCTGCTGATCACCTTCCTGCCGAGCATCTACGCGGCTTTCTCCCGCAGGGAGGTGGGCGTGAACCTCTTGCGGGCCAGGGCCGGCGACCCCCCCGAGGCGACGACGCTGTTGAAGCGCCACTGGTTGATCGACGACGCCGAGGCCCGCCTCGGGGACCTGTGGCGATCGTGGGAGGCGTGGTTCGCCGACGTCGAGGAGACCCACACGACTTTCCTGGCGCTCCCCTACTTCCGTTCGCCGCAACCCGGTGAGTCCTGGATCACCGCCGCCGGCGTGCTGCTCGACTCCGCCGCGCTGTGGGTGGCAGCCGTCGAGCACCGCCCCGACCCTTCCGCCCAGTTGTGCATGCGCACCGGGTTCCTGGCGCTCCGGCGCATCGCCACCTCGCTCGGTCTGGCCTGCGACGACGACCCGCAACCGACCGACCCGATCTCGGTCAGCCGTGACGAGTGGGAACGCGCGGTCGACGACCTGGCCGCTGCGGGGCTGCCGGTCGCCCCGGACCGGGACCGGGCGTGGGCGGCCTGGGCCGGCTGGCGGGTCAACTACGACCTGGTCCTGCTCGGGATCGCCCGACGCGTCGAGGCGCCGGTCGCTCCCTGGACCTCGGATCGCAGCCCGGTCCAGGACCCGCGGCCCCTGCCGCCCGCCCGCCGGCGTCGCCGCCGCCCCTCGGGCCCTCGCTGACCACGCCGGTACCCCTGAACGCCAGGCGCACCGCGGCGATCACCCCCACGATCACCACGAGGCCGACGCCCATGCCCCACAAGTCGGTGAGGTTCCCGTTGCCGGCCCGGTTCGCCGGGCCGAGCTCGACCACCGGCGAGGTGGGCGAGGTGACCAGCGGGGTCGTGGCACCGGCGCCGGTAGCTCCCTTCCCTGTCGCTGCGGTCAGGAGCACCACCGGGGCCCCCTGCCGACCGGCGTGGACCTCGACGACGATCGGCACCGGGCCGGCCACGCCGGCACGCGACGAGACGCTCGGGGGGACCTCGGGGATCACGACCGCGGGTCTAGCACCGACCGGGGTGCGCTCCGCACCGCCCGTTTCGAGCGACCGTGGGGACCGGTAGCCTCGCTCGGGTGAGCGACGCCTGGGTCATCGAGCCGAACGGACCGCTGCGGGGCGAGGTGGCGGTACGGGGCTCGAAGAACGCCGTCACCAAGCACATGGTCGCAGCGATCCTCGGGTCCGAGCCGAGCGTCATCTCCAACGTCCCCGACGTCGGCGACGTGGAGATCACCACCTCGATCCTCCGGGCGATCGGTGCCGGCGTCGAGCGCGAGGGCGACCGGATCACCGTCACCCCGCCCGAAGAGCCCGGTTCGGCCGTCCCGCTCAGCTTCAGCGGGCTCAACCGGATCCCGGTGCTGCTGCTCGGCCCCCTGCTCCACCTGACCGGCGAGGCCTGGGTGCCGCGGGTGGGGGGGGACCGGATCGGGGCCCGCCCGGTCGACTTCCACGTCCAGCTCCTGCGCACCCTCGGCGCCGAGGTCGAGGTCTCCGACGAGGGGATCGCCGCGCGCTGCAGCCGTCTGCGGGGAGCGATCATCGAGCTGCCGTACCCGAGCGTCGGCGCCACCGAGTCGGCGCTGCTGGCCGCGTCCCTCGCCGAGGGCCGGACGGTGATCCGCAACGCCGCCACCGAGCCCGAGGTCCTCGAGCTGGCCCTGCTCCTCCAGCGGATGGGAGCGAGGATCGAGCTGGCCCCCGACCGGCGGCTGGTGATCGAGGGGGTGCCCCGCCTGCGGGGCAGCACCACCCGGCTCGCAGGTGACCGCAACGAGGCGTTCAGCTACCTGGTGGCCGGCCTGCTCACCGGCGGGCAGGTCACGGTCCGGGGCTGCGACCAGGACCGCCTGGTCACTGCGATCACCACCCTGCTGAGGATGGGTGCGGTGGTCGACATCGACGAGCGGGGGATGACCGCCGCTGCCCGCGGCGGGCTGCGGGCAGCGGCGGTGCAGACAGACGTCCATCCCGGGTTCATGACCGACTGGCAGACCCCGCTGATGGTCCTGTTCACCCAGGCCGAGGGGATGTCGGTGCTCCACGAGACGGTCTACGAGGACCGCTTCGTGTACGTACCCGCCCTGCAGGCGATGGGCGGTGAGATCGAGCTGTTCTCCACCTGCCTCGGAGGACCGGCCTGCCGTTTCCACGACTCGAGCAACCTCCACTCGGCGGTCGTGCGCGGCACTTCCAAGCTCCACGGTGCGGAGGTCGACATCCCCGACGTGCGGGCGGGCTTCTCGAGTGTCATCGCGGCCGCAGCCGCGACCGGGCCCTCCGTGCTGCACGGGGTGCACCACCTCGAGCGCGGCTACCACCGTCCCGCCGACCAGCTCCGCTCGCTCGGCATGGAGCTGCGCACCACGCCCGCTCGAGCGGCCGACCTCCGGTGAGCGTCGTCCATCTGGTCGATCTCGACCTGCCGGAACCGGAGACCGAACAGCTCACGTGCCACCTCGACGGATCGGAGCGCCGAAGGGCCGCAGCGTTGCGCGACCCGCGGGAGCGGTCCCGTTTCTGCGCCATCCACGGCTGGGTGCGGGTGGCTCTCGGCCGGGAGCTGGGGGTGGCCCCATCCGCTGTCCCGTTGGTGGCCCCCACCGACCGGAAACCGTGGATCGAGGGGACCGCCCTGCACTTCAGCGCCTCGCGCTCGGGGGGCTGCGGCGCGGTAGCGGTCAGCTGGTCGGGGGGGCTCGGTGTCGACGTCGAGGAGGTCCGCGACGGCTTGGACCCGCTGCGCTTCGCAGCCCGGTGGTACACACCAGCCGAGCGCAGGAGCGTGGAAGCGGCCCCGGCGGAGCTGCGCAACCGGCGCTGCCTGGAGATCTGGACCCGGAAGGAGGCGTACCTGAAGGCGACCGGTACCGGGCTGACCGTCTCGCCGGCGAGCGTGGAGGTCGCCCCCGCCGGTCCCCGACCAGCCCGGATCGGGGGCTGGGTCGTCCATCAGCTCGCCGCCGGGGCCGCCCTGGTCGCCGCGGTCGCGCTCGCCGACGACGGCGCCGGGCGGAGGCGCCGGACCCGCCCCCCGCAGCTGTGCGGCCTCCGCCTGGACGGCACGCCCCGACGCCTCTTCGACCGAGGCGCTCTCGACGCCTCCCGGGGCCCGATCCGATCCCCGGAGGGAACCCTGGGCGCTCAGCGCGCCACCGGCCCCACCGACCCCGGCCCGACCGGCTCGACCGGCTCGACCGGCTCGACCGGCTCGACCGGCGAGACGTGGGGGACGTCTCCGGGTTTCAACGCGGCAACGAGGCGGAGCAGCTCCCCGATGCTGTGAGGTTGCTCCACCGGGTGGCGCAGCGGGCGGTCGGGGTTGATCTCGTAGTGGTTGCGCCGCCCGACCCGGGTCCGTTGCACGTAGCCCTCCGCGACCAGGTCGGAGACGATCGCCTGGGCGGCCCGCTCGGTGATCCCCACCCGGGCTGCGATCTCCCGTCCCCTGATGCCCGGGTCGGCCGCGATGCAGACCAGCACGTGCCCGTGGTTGGTCAGGAATGTCCACCCCGGTTTGGCAGAGCCCGCCGGCGTGCCGGTCGGATCGACCACGAAGGGGATGCTAGCCCGAGCGGGCGTGAGCCGGAGAGACTATATTCACGAACTGTGATTCGTGAGACTGTGAGCTGATGTCTGGTGTGGTCGACTTCGGCCGGGTGTGCCTGGCGGGAGCGGTGCTGCTACCACTCGCCGCCGCGCCGGTCGCCCTGGCCGGCGGTCCGCTCCCGCGACGCTCCCGCCGGGTCGCACGCCTCGCCTGGGGAGCTGCGCTGCTCGCCGTCGGCTCGACGGTCGTGGTGGCCTGGCGCGGCCCCTTCGGCCTCGCCAGTCTCGGCTCCTCGTCGACGCCGCTGCTCTGGGCCGATCCCCTCACCGTCACCCTCCTCGTCCTCGGCTGCGGGGTGGGAGCGGTGGTCCAGTCGTTCTCGGTCCGCTACCTGCAGGCCGATCCCAACGCGCCGAGACTGGCAGCGGCAGCCAACCTGGTCGTGGGCGCGACCGCGCTGGTGGCGACCGCCGGGGCCTTGGCGCTGCTGGTCGGGGCATGGGTCGCCGCAGGCGCGTCCTTCCTCGCCGCGATGGGCTACCGGCGGGACCTGCCGGGGGTCGGCGAGTCGGTGGCCGCCACGGCACGACGCTTCGCGGTCGGTGACTCGGCTCTCGTCGCGGCGCTGGTGATCGTCTGGGCCCGGGCCGGGGACGTCGAGCTGGTCGCGCCCGGCGCGATCCGTGCCGCGACCG
Organism: Actinomycetes bacterium; assembly: GCA_021796905.1. Classification (GTDB taxonomy): domain Bacteria; phylum Actinomycetota; class Acidimicrobiia; order Acidimicrobiales; family Palsa-688; genus JAKAQB01. Next base: position 200 of record JAKABK010000071.1, on the reverse strand, counting down.
GGCACCTCGGGGGCCTGGGGACAGTCGTCGCCCTGCTGGTCGTGACCGCGGCCTTGTGCCGTTCGGCCCAGGGGCCCTTCCGACGCTGGCTCCCCGGTACGGTCTCGGCACCGACCCCGGTCTCCGCACTGCTGCACGCCGGGGTGGTCAACGGCGGGGGGGTGCTGCTGGTCCGCCTCGGCGGGCTCAGCGGCACCTCG
>JAKABK010000070.1 GCA_021796905.1 Actinomycetes bacterium | reverse complement strand
TGTGCCCCTACCGGGACCAGCGGCAGCCGTCGGTGTGCCTCGACTGCATGCTGTCGAGCGCCGGCCAGGACCGGGAGCCGACCGGCCCCAGCGCCAGGTGCCCGTCTTGCGACCAGCGCCGGTTGCCGGGGCGTGCGTGCCCCACCAGCTGGTGCACGAGACGGGACCGGGGCTGGTCGGTGGTCTTCTCGATCGGTGCCTACCGGGGCGGGCTGCGCAGCGCCCTCCTGCGCTACAAGTACGGCGGGGAGCGTTGGTGGGCGCAGGTCCTCGGCGGTCTGTGCGCCGCCCACCTCGACGCCCACGCCGGCTGGGTCGAGGACTTCGAGCTGATCACCGCCGTTCCTTGCTTCACCGGGCCCGCCGCCCGGCGTAGCTGGGACCCGGTCGGGGGGATCCTCGCCGAGCTCGGCCAGCTCGCCCCGCTGGGTTGGAGGGTCGAGCCGGGGGTGGTCGTGAAGCGGGCCGAGACCCCCCAGCTCAGCCGCTCCGGCCGCAGCGTGCGGGTGGCGCAGGCCGGGCGCTCACTGAGAGCGGCGCTGTCGGTGCCCGACCCGGGAAGGGTGGCCGGCCAGCGGGTCCTCGTGCTCGACGACGTCCTCACCGAGGGGAGCACCATGCGGGAAGTGGCGTCGGCACTGCGGCGGGCCGGGGCGACCGAGGTGGCGGGACTGGTCGTCGCCCGCACCCCCTGGGCGGGAGAGGTCGCCAGCAGCCCGCGGGGGACAGGCGGGCGGCCCGGTAGGACCGGCAGACCGGGCGGGGGGAGGCCGCCCGGTCCCGGGGGGTGCGCAGCCGCATAGTGTCGGTCCGGTGCAGCAGCTCTGCGGTATCAGCGTCGTGGACGTGTCTGTCGCGGTACCGGCCGGCAACGGGGTAGAAGCGGGGATGGTGGTCCTCCAGGAGGACCAGTACCCCTACCGGCGCATCCGGATGTACGTGGCCCAGCCGGAGGCCAGGGCCATCCGGGTCGCCTGGCGCTCGGAGATCCCGCCCCGGCCGTCGACCTGGGACCTGTTCACCTCGACGGTGTCGTTGCTCGGTGGGTCGGTCGAGGGTGCGGTGTTGACCGACGTGGAGGACGGTCGGCACTACTTCGCCGAGCTGTTGCTGCGCACCGTGGGCAGCGGGGAGGTACTGCACGTCACCGCCCGGCCTTCCGACGCGATAGCTGTCGCGCTGCGCTGCCCCGGGGCGCGCCTCGAGGCCCGTTCCCACGTCCTCGACGGCCTCTCCCGGGCGGCGCTACCGATCGACGGCGCAGCAGCCGGCGACGAGGAGCCGGGCGCTTTCGGGAGCAGCGGAGCAGACGCTGGCGACGAGGAGCCGGGCGCGTTCGGGAGCGAACCGGGACCCGGTCCCGGCCCGACCGGCCCCGAGCTGCCCGGGTTCGCCGATCTGCCCGGGTGGTCCGAGGGTCCGGCGGCCGGGGACCGGCCCGCCGGGCACCCCTTGGTGGAGGAGGTCCGAGCGGAGCCGGGAGCGGGGGTGCCGGGCGGGCCGAAACGCGCCGGGAGCGGCGGTCGGGTGACGACACGGGCCCTCGACGCAGGCGGGCCCGCCGGTCCGGACGGGGAGGCCCGAGGCGATCCTCGATAGCTGGAACCTCCGCCGCCCAGCCTCGCTGTCCAGGCGCCGAGCCTCGCTGTCGAGCCGCCCAGTCGTCGAGCCGCCCAGTCGTCAGGCTTCGCTGTCGCCGAGGACGACCTCGAAGCCGGTCGTGGCTCCCGCCCCCGCACCCGCGTCCAACCACTCCACCGTCTCGACGGTGCCGGCCTGCCGGAGGTCGTCGACGACCGCCTGCAGCCAGCCGAGCCGCTCGGGTGTGTCGCGCACGACGAGCCGGGTGACCGGCGCCCGCAGCGAACGCCCCGCCTCGGTCTTTGCCCGCCGCACCGCGGCGAGCGCCTCGGCAGCGACGGCAGCGACGCCGAGGGTGCCGCCGGCGGGGAGCTCGGCGGTGACCGGCCACGGCGAGCGGTGGATCGAGGCGCCGCCGGCGCCGTTCCACCACGACCAGATCTCCTCGGTCGTGTAGGGCAGCATCGGGGCGAGGAGGCGCAGCAGGACGGAGAGGGCGAGGCGCAGGGCGGCCCGGGCGGAGGCGGCTGCCGGCTCCGGGAAGATCCCCTCCCGGTTGTAGGCGCGGCTCTTCACCAGCTCCAGGTAGTCGTCGCAGAACCCCCAGAACCACGCCTCGGTCCGCTCCAGGGCCCGGGCGTAGTCGTAGCCGTCGAAGGAGGCGGTGGCCTCCTCGACGAGGGTCGCCAGCGACGCCAGGAGGGAGCGGTCGACCGCCTCGGTGACCGCGACGGGGTCGTCGGGCCCGTCGGGGGCGACGCTGCCGAGGACGAACTTCGACGCGTTGAGCAGCTTGATCGCCAGCTTGCGGCCGACCTTCATCTGGCCCTCGTCGATGGCGGTGTCGGTCCCGAGGCGTCCGGAGCAGGCCCAGTAGCGGATGGCATCGGTGCTGTGGCGCTCGAGGATCTCGACCGGCGTGACCACGTTGCCCTTGGACTTGGACATCTTCTTGCGGTCCGGGTCGAGGATCCACCCGGAGATGGCGGCGTCGGTCCACGGGAGGGTGCCGAGCTCGGCGTCGGCCCGCACGACGGTGGCGAACAGCCAGGTCCGGATGATGTCGTGGCCCTGGGGGCGGAGGTCCATCGGGAAGACCCGGGCGAAAAGGTCGGGGTCCTCCTCCCACCGCCCGGCGATCTGCGGGGTGAGCGACGAGGTCGCCCAGGTGTCCATCACGTCGGGGTCGGCGCTGAAACCGCCGGGCTGGTTGCGTTGCGCCTCGCTGTAGCCGTCGGGGACGTCGGTGCTCGGGTCGACCGGGAGCCGGTCCTCCGCGGGGAGCAGCGGACGGTCGTAGTCGGGAGAACCGCTCTGCGATACCGGGTACCACACCGGGAAGGGCACGCCGTAGTAGCGCTGGCGGCTGATCAGCCAGTCGCTGTTGAGCCCCTCGACCCAGTCGGCGTAGCGGGCGCCCATGTGGGCGGGGTGCCAACGCAGCGCCCGGCCGCGGGCGAGCAGTGCCTCGCGCTGCGCGAGGGTACGGATGAACCACTGCCGGCTGCTGACGATCTCGAGCGGGCGGTCGCCCTTCTCGTAGTACTTGACCGGGTGGCGGACCTGCCGGGGCTCGCCGAGAAGCGCCCCCGAGGCGGCGAGCAGCTCGACGATCGCCCGCTGCGCCTGGCGGGCGGTGCGGCCGGCCAGCGACGAGCGGTAGACCTCGGCCCCCGCCGGCGGCATCCCGGCCGGCGCGTCGGGAAGCAACCGCCCGTCGCGTCCGATGATCGCCCGGACGGGCAGGTGCAGCTCCCGCCACCACACGACGTCGGTGACGTCGCCGAAGGTGCAGATCATGGCGATCCCGGTGCCCTTGTCCGGCTGGGCCAGCGGGTGGGCGACGACGGGTACCTCCACGCCGAACAGCGGCGTGCGCACGGTGGTGCCGAGCAGCGGCTGGTAGCGCTCGTCTTCGGGGTGGGCGACGAGCGCCACGCAGGCGGGCAGCAGCTCGGGGCGGGTCGTCTCGATGAGGACCTCGCCGTCGGCGCCGACCCGCTGGAACGCCACCCGGTGGTAGGCGCCGGCCGTCTCGCGGTCCTCGAGCTCGGCCTGGGCGACGGCGGTACGGAAGTCCACGTCCCAAAGCGTCGGCGCCTCGGCCGAGTATGCCTCGCCCCGGGCGAGCTGGCGCAGGAACGCCCGCTGCGACGCCCGCTGGCTCTCCGGGCCGATCGTGGTGTAGGTCTGCTCCCAATCGACCGACAGCCCGACCCGGCGCCAGAGCTGCTCGAACTTGCGCTCGTCCTCGGCCGACAGGCGCCGGCAGAGCTCGACGAAGTTGGGGCGGGAGCAGGCGAGCGGAGGCTGGTCCTTCGGTAGGCCGCCGCCGGAGACGGGGGGTGTGAAACCGGGGTCGTAGGGGAGGGAGGGCTCGCAGCGCACCCCGAAGTAGTTCTGGACGCGCCGCTCGGTGGGCAGGCCGTTGTCGTCCCAGCCCATCGGGTACCAGACCTGCTTGCCCCGCATCCTCTGGTAGCGGGCGATGGCATCGGTCTGGGTGTAGCTGAAGACATGGCCGATGTGCAGCGAACCGCTCACCGTCGGAGGCGGGGTGTCGATGGCGTAGACTGCCTCCCGGGGCGCGCGACGATCGAAGCGGTAGGTGCCGTCGGCCTCCCACCGCTTCGACCACTTGTCCTCCAGTCCGTCGAGGGTCGGCTTGTCCGGGACGGTGGCGCTCATGATCCTCGCTACGGTACTGGCGTGCTGCGCCTCTACGACACCGCATCGGGACGCATCGAAGCGCTGGACCTGCGCCGTCGGGGAGAACTGTCGCTCTATGTGTGCGGCCCGACCGTCTACGCCGACCCGCACGTCGGCCACGGGCGTTTCGCTCTGGTATGGGACGTGCTCGCCCGCTACGCCCGCTGGAGCGGGCTCTCTGTCCGTTACGTCTCGAACGTCACCGACATCGACGACAAGATCATCGCCAGAGCCGCCGAGGAGGGCACCGACACCGCGGCGGTGGCGAGCCGATCCGAGGCGGTCTGGTGGGACGCCATGGACCGCCTCGGGGTGCAGCGCCCGGACCAGACACCCCACGCGACCGCCTACGTCGAGGCGATGGTCGAGCTGATCGCCGGCCTCGTCGACGCCGGCCACGCCTACCCGGGCGGCGACGGGGTGTACTTCGCGGCGACCACCGTCGCTGACTACGGGCTGCTCGCCCCCGGACCGCTAGAAGGGCTCCAGGCGGGAGCACGGGTCGAGGTGGGAGCGGAGTCCGGTAAGCGCTCACCGCTCGATTTCGCCCTCTGGAAGCTCGCCAAGCCGGGCGAGCCGAGCTGGGCCTCACCGTGGGGCGCGGGCCGACCGGGTTGGCACACCGAGTGCGTCGTGATGAGCCTCGACCTCCTCGGGGAGGACTTCGACCTCCACGGGGGCGGTATCGACCTCGCCTTCCCCCACCACGAGAACGAGCGGGCCCAGGCCGCCGCCGCCGGCCGTGCCTTCGCCCGCCGCTGGGCGCACTCCGGCCACGTGGTCGCCGACGGGGGGGAGAAGATGAGCAAATCGCTCGGCAACACCCTCTCGTTGCCGGGGCTGCTCGACGCCCACGACCCCCGGGCCTACCGCCTCCTGGCGCTGCAGAGCCACTACCGGCGGTCGATGACGGTGAGCCCCACGACCCTGGAGGCGGCCGGGCGGGCGGTGGGCGGACTGGACGGTTTCGGACGGGACTTCGCCGCCGCGCGGGACGCCGAGCCCGACACCGGCGTCCGGGGTCGCTTCGCCGAGCGGATGGACGACGACCTCGACACCCCGGGGGCGGTCGCGGTGCTCTTCGATGCGATGCGCTCGGCTCGCATCTCGGGCGACGCCGGCGTGGCCGCGGCCGTGATCGAAGCCTGGGAGAAAGGCCTCGGGCTGCCCCTTGCGGGCGAGGCGCAGGTACCGGCCGCCGCTTCGGCGAAGGCCGCAGAGCGCGACGCCGCCCGGGCGCGCAAGGACTGGTCGCGCGCCGACGCCCTGCGGGCCGAGCTGGTCGCCGACGGCTGGGTGGTCGAGGACACCGCCGGGGGGACCAAGCTGCGTCGGCGGCGATGAGCGAGCTGGACGAGGACACTGCCGTCTCGCCGGTCGCCGAGGGGATGTGGCAGGCCGACGTCGGTTCCCGCTGGAACGTCGGATCGGCCCCGAACGGCGGCTACCTGCTCGCCATCGCCGCCCGTGCGGTGCTGGCCACCACGGGACGTCCCGACCCGCTCAGCGTCACCGCACACTACGTGAGCCCTCCCGAGCCCGGCCCGCTGCAGGTGGCGGTCGAGACCGTCCGCTCCGGTCGTCGCTACGCCACCGCCACCGCCGCCCTCCGTCAAGGGGAGCGCGAAGCGGTCCGGGTCCTCGCCGCGGTCGGGGACCTGGCGGCCATGCAGGGCCCGACGCGGGTCGCGGCCGAGGCCCCGACGGTCCCCGGGCCGTCGGGCTGCGTCGAGCCCCCCGACGGTGGATGGGTGCCCGAGGTGGCCCGCCGCTACGACCTGCGCCTCGTGCCGGCGGCCGGCGATCCCCCCCCGGACCGACCCTACGAGGTGAGCGGGTGGATCCGCTTGGCCGACGGGGCCCCGCCGTCCGTCCTGGCCCTGCTCGCGTTCGCCGACGCCTTTCCCCCGGCAGTCCTCGGTCCCCTCGACGTCGGCTGGGTCCCGACCATCGAGCTCACCGTGCATGTCCGGGCACGCCCGGCGCCGGGATGGGTGCTCGGGAGGTTCGCCACCCGCTTCCTCGTCGATGGGCTGCTCGAGGAGGACGGCGAGCTGTGGGGCGAGGACGGCCGTCTCCTCGCCGAGTCACGCCAGCTGGCCCTCGTCATGCCGAGACGCTGACCGCCCCGCCCCTACCCAACGGTAACAACCTATGTTACCGTTGGGTAACTGAAATTATCAGTGCCGGAGCAGCGATCAGTGCCGAACGGAGGCCAGCTCATGTCCGATCTGTTCCTGGGGCTCGACGAAGAACAGCTCCAGATCCGCAAGTGGGTCCACGACTTCGCCGATCGAGTGGTGCGCCCCGTCGCGGCCGAGTGGGACGAGCGGGAGGAGACCCCCTGGCCGGTCATCGAGGAGGCCGCCCGGATCGGGCTGTACTCGCTCGACTTCGTGACCAGCTGCTCAGCGGACCCGACCGGGCTGTTGATGCCGGCGGTGATGGAGGAGATGTGCTGGGGTGACGCTGGGATCACCCTCGCGATCTTCGGCACCACCCTCGGCGTGTCGGGGATCGTCGCCAACGGCACCCCCGAGCAGGTCGGGGAGTGGCTGCCGCAGTGCTTCGGCACCCCCGAGCGGCCCGCGCTCGCCGCCTTCGCCGTCTCCGAGCCCGACGCCGGCTCCGACGTGAGCTCGATGCGGACCCGGGCGGTCTACGACGAGGCCGCCGACGAGTGGGTGCTCAACGGTACCAAGACCTGGATCACCAACGGCGGCATCGCCGACATCCACGTGGTGGTCGCCGCCGTCGACCCGGCGCTCGGCTCGCGCGGGCAGGCGAGCTTCGTGGTACCGAAGGGCACCGCGGGGCTCTCGCAGGGCCAGAAGTTCAAGAAGATGGGGATCCGCGCCTCGCACACCGCCGAGGTGGTCCTCGATGACGTGAGGGTCCCCGGGGCCAACCTCCTCGGCGGCAAGGACCGTCTCGACGAGCGCCTGGCCCGCGCCCGGGAGGGGCGGCGCGGGCAGCGCTCCCAGGCGGCGATGGCCACCTTCGAGGCGTCCCGACCACTTGTCGGCGCCCAGGCGGTCGGTATCGCCCGGGCCGCCTACGAGTACGCCCTCGACTACGCCGAGGCCCGCAAGCAGTTCGGCCGGGCGATCATCGAGAACCAGGCGGTCGCCTTCAAGCTGGCGGACATGAAGGTGGCTGTCGACGCGGCACGCCTGCTGGTTTGGAGGGCAGCGTGGATGGCGCGCAACAGCAAGCCGTTCGAGGCGGCCGAGGGGTCGCAGTCGAAGCTGTTCGCCGGGGAGACGGCGGTGCGGGTGACCGAGGAGGCCATCCAGATCCTCGGCGGCGCCGGTTACGTCAAGGACCATCCCGTCGAGCGTTGGCATCGGGACTCGAAGATCTACACGATCTTCGAGGGCACCTCCGAGATCCAGCGCCTCGTCATCGCCCGGGCGATCAGCGGGATGCACATCCAGTAGCTGACCTGGGCATTTGTCCGCCGGCGGTCAACGCC
>JAKABK010000069.1 GCA_021796905.1 Actinomycetes bacterium | reverse complement strand
GTTGATCAGCACGGCGGCGTTCTCGTCGAAACGGATGTAGCTGCCGTCCGAGCGACGCTTCTCCTTCTTGGTCCGCACCACCACGCACTTCACGACATCACCCTTCTTCACGTTGGCGCCCGGGATGGCGTCCTTCACCGTGGCGACGAAGACGTCGCCGATCGACGCGTAACGACGCTTCGAGCCGCCGAGGACCTTGATGCACAGCACCTCTTTGGCCCCGGAGTTGTCGGCCACCCTCAGGCGGCTCTCCTGCTGGATCACTTCGCCCTCTCCAGTACCTCGACGACCCGCCAGCGTTTGCGCTTGGACAGCGGACGGGTCTCGGAGAGACGTACCCGGTCGCCGACTTTCAATGTCTCGTCCTCGTTGTGCGCGAGGATGCGCTTGGTGCGCTGCATCGTCTTGGCGTAGCGGGGGTGGCGGACGCGTTCGACGACGGCCACCACGACCGTCTTGTCCATCGCCGTGGAGGCGATCAACCCTTCCCGGATCTTGCGGCGGTTGGGACGGCCATCGTCGGCCCCGACCGGTCCGTCGAGGAGCGCCCCGGGCACCAACGGCTCTGCCGAGGCCACCGCCGAGGCGGCCTCGGGGGCCACCGTCTCTTCCCGGCTCTCGGTCATGCCGACACCTCCGCCGCCTCGGCGGCCTCGATCTCCCGCTCGCGCTGGATGGTCAGGACCCGCGCGATGTCCTTGCGGACCTGGCCCATCCGGGCCGAGTTGTCCTGCTTGCCGGTCGCGAGCTGGAAACGGAGGTTGAACAGCTCCTGGCGGCACTCCTCCAGCTTGGCTTCGAGCTCGTCGTCGTTGAGGTCCCGGAGCTCGGTGGGTTTGGTCATCAGACGTGCACCTCCTCTTGGACGCTGCGGGTGACGAAGCGGGCCTTGATCGGCAGCTTCTGTATCGCTCTTTCCATCGCCGAGCGCCCGAGGGCCTCGTCGACACCGCCCAGCTCGAAGAGGATCCGGCCCGGTTTGACCACCGCTACCCAAAGCTCGGGGTTGCCCTTGCCCGAGCCCATACGGGTCTCGGCGGGCTTGTGGGTGACCGGCTTGTCGGGGAACACCCGGATCCACACCTTCCCGCCTCGGCGGACGTGGCGGGTCATCGCGATCCGGGCGGCTTCGATCTGGCGGGCGGTCACCCAGCCCGGCTCGAGCGCCTGGATGCCGTAGTCGCCGAAGCTGACGGTCGTGCCGCCCTTCGCCTGGCCGGACAGCCGGCCACGCTGGGTCTTGCGGTGCTTGACCTTACGCGGCATCAACATCGATCAAGTGTCCTTCGGGAAGTGGGGGGTCTCGTGGTGCTCGCCGCGGGTGCGACGCTCGATGTCCTCCTCCTCGGCGAGGAGGCGCTCGAGCTCGGGGTCGACCTTCACGATCGGCTCGGCGTCGGCGGCGGGCTCGGGTGCGGTCCCCTCGGGGGCCTCCTGGAGCGCAGCGACGGCGGCGCCGAGACCCGCGCCCGGCTCGCCGGCGTCGGGCCGGCGACGCCCGCCGCCGGCGCTGACTATCCGCCGCGGCCGGCCGGCGCCGGCGGTCTCACCGACGGCCATCGCCGCCTCCCGGGTGATCTTGTCCTCCCCGGAGACCTTGTAGGGAAGGATGTCGCCCTTGTAGATCCACACCTTCACGCCGATGCGACCCGAGGCGGTGCGGGCCTCCCGGAAGCCGTAGTCGATGTCCGCCCGCAGGGTGTGCAGCGGCACCCGGCCCTCCCGGTAGAACTCGCGTCTCGACATCTCCGAGCCGCCGAGACGCCCGGCGCACTGCACCCGGACGCCGAGCGCCCCGGCCTTCTGGACGGTCTGGACGGTGCGCTTCATCGCTCTACGGAAACTGACCCGGCCCGCCAGCTGGTCGGCGATCCCCTGGGCGATCAGCGCGGCGTCGAGCTCGGGCTGCTTGATCTCCTGGATGTTCAGCTGCAGCTTCGGGTTCTTGGTTATCTCGGCGAGCTTGGTGCGCAGCCGGTCCGCCTCGGCGCCCCGCCGGCCGATCACGATCCCCGGCCGGGCGGTGTGGACATCGACGCGCAAGCGGTCACGGGTCCGTTCGATCTCGATGCGGCTCACCGCCGCCCGCTCGAGCTGGCTCGTCAGGTAGTGCCGGATGTCCCAGTCCTCGATCAGGTAGTCCTGGTACTCACGGTCGCTGAACCAACGCGACTTCCAGTCGGTGGTGACACCGAGACGGAACCCGTAGGGGTTGACCTTCTGGCCCATCTACTGCTCCTCCCCGGCGTCATCGCCGGCGGTATCGGTTGCGGCTGCCTGCCCGCCGGAGGCCCCGGTCGCCTCGAGGTCGGCGGGCTCGGTCCCGGTCGGCTCTTCGGCGCGGACCGCCTCGGGGTCGGGGGCCTCGGTGTCGGAGACCCCTGTGTCGGGGGCCTCGGGCTCGGGGGCCTCGGCGTCGGCGGCCCCGGTGTCGGAGGCCTCGGGCTCGAGGACCTCGGTGTCGGCGGCCCCGTTGTCGAGGGCCTCGGTGTCGGAGGCCCCTGTGTCGGACACCTCGGGCTCGGGGGCCTCGGGCTCGACGCCGGCTCGCCGCTCGGCGCGGCTGCGGGTGTCCCCCTCGGCCTTGCGGGCGCCGGCGACCCGTCGGGCGCGCTGGGCGAGCTGCTCGGCCCGGCGGCGCGCCCGGATGCGCTCGAGCTGCGCGGACGGCATCCGGCTCACGATGACCGTGATGTGGCTGGTGCGCTTGCGGATCCGGGTCGCCCTTCCCCGGGCCCTGGGACGCCACCGCTTGATCGTCGTGCCCTCGTCGGCGAAGCACGCCGAGACGTACAGCTCCTCGGCCTCCTGGTCGTCGTTGTTCTCCGCGTTGGCGATGGCCGAGTGCAGCACCTTGCCGACCACTGTCGCGGCGTCACGCTCCGAGAAGCGCAGGATCGCCTCGGCCTCCTGGACCGGCTTGTTGCGGATCAGGTCGAGGACCTCCCGCACCTTGTTCGGTGCGATCCGGGAGTGGCGCAGCACCGCCCTGGTCCCGGGACGCTCGTTGGTCTTGGCTCCGGGCATCAGGACCCCCCGTGGGGTCGGGCCCGGCCACCGTCACGACCGACGGTCGTGGTCGGCCGGGCCGGTCGGCATGTTCGTTCGGCTCGCATCTCAGCGCTTCCCCGACCTCTCCTGGCCGGCGTGGAAGCGGAAGGTCCGCGTCGGCGCGAACTCGCCCAGCTTGTGGCCGACCATCGACTCGGTGATGTAGACCGGCACGTGCTTGCGCCCGTCGTGGACGGCGACGGTGTGGCCGACCATGTCCGGGATGATCGTCGAACGACGCGACCAGGTCTTGACGACCCGCTTCTCGTTGCGCGAGTTCAAGTCGTCGACCTTCTTCAGCAGGTGGTCGTCGACGAACGGGCCCTTCTTCAGGCTGCGCGGCATCTGCTACCTCCGGGCGCCGCGGCTGCGCCGGCGGCGGACGATGAGCTTCTCGGACGGCTTGGTGCGGTCGCGGGTGCGACCCTCGGGCTTGCCCCAGGGTGAGACCGGGTGGCGCCCACCGGAGGTCTTGCCCTCCCCACCGCCGAGTGGGTGGTCGACTGGGTTCATCGCGACACCCCGGGTCTGGGGCCGGACGCCCTTCCAGCGGTTACGGCCGGCCTTGCCGACCGAGACCAGCTCGGCTTCGGAGTTGCCGACCTCGCCGAGCGTCGCCCGGCAGTCGATCGGGACCCGCCGCATCTCGGTGGAGGGCAGGCGGAGGGTCGCGTAGTCGCCTTCCTTGGCGACCAGCTGGACGCTCATGCCTGCCCCGCGGGCGATCTTGCCACCGCCGCCCGGCTTGAGCTCGACGTTGTGGACCACCGACCCGACGGGTATGTAGCGCATCGGCAGGGCGTTGCCGGGTCGGATGTCCGATCCCTGGCCGCTGCGCAGCACGTCGCCGACCGCGACCCGGGCGGGTGCGAGGATGTAGCGCTTCTCCCCGTCGTGGTAGTGCAGCAGCGCGATCCGGGCGTTGCGGTTGGGGTCGTACTCGATCGCGGCGACCGTCGCCGGCACCCCGTCCTTGGTGCGCTTGAAGTCGACGATCCGGTACTGCTGCTTGTGCCCGCCACCACGGTGCCGGGCGGTCTTGCGGCCGTAGGCGTTGCGCCCCCCGGTGCCCGCCTTCGGGGCCAGGAGGCTCTTCTCCGGCCGGGTCTTGGTGATCTCCGCGAAATCGGAGACCGTCTGGAAGCGCCGGCCGGCGCTGGTGGGCTTGCGTTTGCGTAGCGCCATGTCAGGCCCCCTCGAACAGGGGGATCGAGTCGCCGGCCCGGAGCGTGACCATCGCCCGCTTGGTGTCCGGTCGCTTGCCGAAGGTCGCCTGGCGCCGGCTGCGCTTGCGCTTGCCCTGGCGGTTGAGGGTGCGGACCGCCTCGACCCGTACCCGGAAGATCGACTCGACGGCCTGGCGGATCTCGATCTTGTTGGCTCCCGGCGCGACCACGAAGGTGTACACGTTGTGCTCCTGGAGGGCCTCGGACTTCTCCGACACCACGGGCCGGATGATGACGTTGCGAGGGTCGCCGCTCACGCTTCCTCCTGGTTGCTGTCGACTTCGGGTGCCGCATCCTCGGTGGGTCCCGTGCCCGTGGGGGCGGCGGGTGCTGCGGGAGCGGCGGGGGCTGCGGGTTGTGTGCCCGGGGCGCCGCTGTCGGCCCCCGCGCTCGGCGAGGGCCTCGGGGAAAGGGTCACCGGTTCGGCGCTGCCCGCTGTGGCGCCGGGCAGGTTGGATCCGCTGAAGACGATCCAGTCGTTGCAGAGCACGTCGTAGGCGTTGAGCTCGCCGGCGAGGATCACCTGGACCTCGGGGAGGTTACGGAGCGACTTGTAGGCGATCTCCTCCTGCCGGTCGAGGACCACCAGCGTCTTGGCGCCGGCGAGACCGAGGCTCGGGAGGGCGGCGAGCGCATCCTTGGTGGAAGGAACGGACCAGGGCCACGACTCGACGACCACGACCCGACCCTGCGCCGCCCGGTCCGACAACGCCGAGCGCAGCGCCAGGTTGATCATCTTCCGGGGGGTCCGCTGCTTGTAGCTACGGGGTTTCGGGCCCAGGGCCACTCCCCCGCCGGTGTAGTGCGGGGCCCTCTCCGATCCCTGCCGGGCCCGGCCGGTCCCCTTCTGCTTGAACGGCTTCTTGCCCCCGCCGGAGACCTCGGCGCGGGTCTTGGTGCTCTGGGTCCCGGCGCGCGCCGCGGCGCGCTGCGCGGTGACCACCTGGTGCAGGACCGCCACGTTGGGCTCGATCCCGAAGGTGTGCTCGTCGAGGCTCACCGTGGCGGTCACCGCCCCGCTGGTGTCCCGGATGTCGACGCTGGCCGTCACTTCCGTCCCCCCTTGACCGCCTCGCGGATCAGCACTACCCCACCTCTGGGCCCCGGGACCGCTCCCTTCACCAGCAGCAGGCTGCGCTCGGCGTCGGAGGAGACCACCTCGAGGTTCAAGGTGGTGACCCGCTCGCTGCCGAGCTGGCCGGCCATCCTGGTCCCCTTGAAGACCCGGGCCGGTGTGGCGCACGCCCCGATCCCGCCGGGTGCCCGGTGGTGCTTGTGGTTGCCGTGGCTGTCGCCCTGCCCCTTGAAGTTGTGGCGCTTCATGCCCCCGGCGAACCCCTTGCCCTTGCTCAGCGCGCTCACGTCGATCTTCTCGCCCGCGGCGAGGCTGTCGACCGACAGCTCCTGGCCGACGGTGTAGCCGGAGCTGTCGTCGATCCGCAGCTCGACGAGCGTGCGGCCCGGCTCGACGTCGGCCTTGGCGTAGTGGCCGGCGAGCGGCTTGTTCACCTTGGCGGGGGGACCGTAGGTGACCTGGAGAGCGGCGTAACCGTCCCGGTCGGGGGTCTTCAGCTGGACGACCCGGGCCGGCGTGACCCGGATGACGGTCACCGCCACCGCCCGGTGGTCGGCGTCCCACACCTGGGTCATGCCGACTTTCTCGCCGACGATCGCTTTGGAAGGCACAGCAACGCTCTTTCTGGCTCGTGGCGGAAGGGACCGGCATGGCGCCGGCCGCTTCACACGCAGGTAACCCACACCGGGGCACGGTTGCGGGATGCTCGTCAGGTTGTCGCCACGGGGTCTCCAGTCCGAGCTGCGGCTGGACACCCGTGGACCTGTGGTGACGACCGGAGGGTGATCCTAGCAGCTACGCCGGGCTCCGCCACCCGCTGGTCGCAGGAGCCCGGCGCCGACAGCTTCAGTTCTGTTGGATCTTGATCTCGATGTCGACGCCGGCGGGCAGCTCGATGCGCTGCAAGCTGTCGACGGTCTTCGGGGTGTGCTCGACGATGTCGAGCAGGCGCTTGTGGACCCGCATCTCGAAGTGCTCCCGGCTGTCCTTGTACTTGTGGGGGCTACGGATCACCGTGTAGCGGTTCTTCTCGGTCGGCAGCGGCACCGGGCCGCGGACCTTGGCCTGGGTGCGCAGCACGGTCTCGACGATCTTCTTGGTCGACTGGTCGAGGATCTCGTGGTCGTAGGCCTTCAGGCGGATACGGATCCGTTGTGTCGGTGGCATGGCAGCCCTCCCGGGGCTCGGTGTCTGACGCGGGTTTTCAAGGGTCGACGGACAGCAACGGGGCCCGGGTGGCTCACGGCCGCCCGGGCCCCGGACTACGGCGCTGGTTCGGCTACTGGAGGATCTTGGTGACCCGACCGGAGGCGACGGTCCGGCCGCCCTCCCGGATGGCGAAGCGGAGACCCTCCTCCATGGCGATCGGCTTCTGCAGCTCGACGGTGATGCTGGTGTTGTCACCGGGCATCACCATCTCCGTGCCCTCCGCGAGCTTGATCGAACCGGTCACGTCGGTGGTCCGGAAGTAGAACTGGGGCCGGTAGTTGTTGAAGAACGGCTTGTGACGGCCACCCTCCTCCTTGGACAGGACGTAGATCGCCGCCTCGAAGTCGGTGTGGGGAGTGATCGAGCCCGGCTTGCAGAGCACCTGGCCCCGCTCGACCTGCTCCTTCTTGATGCCGCGCAGCAGGGCGCCGATGTTGTCGCCCGCCTGGCCCTGGTCGAGCAGCTTGTGGAACATCTCGACACCGGTGACCACGGTGCGCTGCGTGGCGCGCAGGCCGACGATCTCGACCTCCTCGTTGACCTTGATCTTGCCCTGCTCGACCTTGCCGGTCACGACCGTGCCGCGACCGGGGATGGTCATGACGTCCTCGATCGGCATCAGGAACGGCTTGTCCAGGTCTCGGGCGGGCTCGGGCACGAAGCTGTCGACGGCCTCCATCAGCTCGACGATCTTGTCCGCCCACTCCTTGTCGCCCTCCAGTGCCTTGAGGGCCGATACCCGCACCACGGGGGTGTCGTCGCCGGGGAACTCGTACTCGGAGAGCAGCTCGCGGACCTCGAGCTCCACCAGGTCGAGCAGCTCCTCGTCGTCTACGGCGTCGGACTTGTTGAGCGCCACGACGATCGAGGGCACCCCGACCTGCCGGGCGAGCAGCACGTGCTCACGGGTCTGGGCCATCGGACCGTCGGCGGCGGAGACCACGAGGATCGCCCCGTCGACCTGGGCTGCCCCGGTGATCATGTTCTTGATGTAGTCGGCGTGGCCCGGCATGTCCACGTGGGCGTAGTGCCGGTTGGGTGTCTGGTACTCGACGTGGGCGATGTTGATGGTGATGCCCCGCTGGCGCTCCTCTGGGGCCTTGTCGATCTGGTCGAACGCCACCGCCGCGTTGCCCGAGGGATCCCGTTCGGCGAGGACCTTGGTGATCGCTGCGGTGAGGGTCGTCTTGCCGTGGTCGACGTGACCCATCGTGCCGATGTTGAGGTGCGGCTTGGTCCGCTCGAACTTCTG
>JAKABK010000068.1 GCA_021796905.1 Actinomycetes bacterium | reverse complement strand
CGGGTAGGTCATCGGGCTCGACGACCCCGATCCGGGCGCCGGCCGCGGCGTCGGCCCGCAGCCCGGCGGTGTAGTCACGCCCGTCGGGCGCTCCGGCGGTCGCCGGGTCGGCCGGGTCGGGACCGGCGATCGCAGACAGCAGACGAGCGGCGTCGCTGACCGTCCTGGCCATCGGACCGGCGGTGTCCTGGGTGCCGGCGATCGGGACGATCCCGGTGCGGCTCACCAACCCGACGGTCGGCTTGACCCCGACAACCGAGCAGTGCCTCGACGGCGAGAGGATCGATCCGTTGGTCTCGGTTCCCACCGCCAGCGGGACGATCCCCGCCGCGACCGCGGCGGCGCTGCCGGCGCTCGAACCGCTCGGGGTGATGCTCGCGTCATAGGGGTTGAGGGTCTGGCCGCCGGCGGCGCTGTAGCCGCTCGGCATGTCGTCGGCCATGAAGTTGGCCCACTCGGTCAGGTTGGCCTTCCCGACGACCACCGCGCCCGCTTCCCGGAGCCGGGCGACGAGAGGGGCGTCGGCGCCGGCGGGGGCGTCGCCGAGGGCCAGCGAACCTGCGGTCGTCGGGCACCCGGAGACGTCGATGTTGTCCTTCACGAGCACCGGGACCCCGAGCAGGGCGCCGCGCTCCCCCTCACGGAGCCTGGCGTCGGCGCGCGCCGCCTGATCGGGAGCCGAGGCGTCGAGCGACAGCACCGAGCGCAGCGCCGGCCCGGCTCGGTCGACGGAACCGACCCGCTCCAGGCACGCCTCGAGCAGGCTCCCAGCGCTCAGGCGGCTCTCGGAGAGCGCTGCGGACAGCTCGGCGGCGGTGACGACCTCGGGGTCGGCTTCGATGCTCACGGGCCCGATGCTCGCAGATCCCCGAGACCGACGGCCGACCCCCGGGGTGGGCGCGGGTCGCTCCGGGGTACCAACCCGGGATGCAGAGCCCCGGCAACCCGTTCCCGCTCGGCGCCACACCCGACGAGCGGGGTGTCAACTTCGCCCTGTTCTCCGAGGTCGCCGAGGCCGTCGAACTGTGCCTGTTCGACGACGGACCCGGCGGCGACGGTGCGGAGCGGCGGGTCGAGCTGCGCGAGGCGAGCTACAACGTCTGGCACGGCCACCTCGACGACGTCGGGCCCGGCCAACGCTACGGTTACCGGGTCCACGGCCCGTGGGACCCTTCCCACGGCCTGCGGTGCAACCCCGCCAAGCTGCTGCTCGACCCCCACGCGACCGCGATCGACGGTGAGATCGTCTGGGGCCAGGAGGTCTTCGGGCACCGCCTGGACTCCCCCGACGAGCTCGACCCGAGCGACTCGGCGCCGGCGATGCCCCGCTGCCTGGTGACCGAACGGGCCTTCGACTGGGGCGACGACCGGCGGATGCAGGTACCACTCGAGGACACGATCATCTACGAGACCCACGTGAAGGGGATCTCGGCCACCCACCCAGAGGTGCCCGCCGAGATCCGCGGTAGCTACGCCGGTCTCGCCCACCCGGCGATCGTCGAGCACCTGGTCGGCCTCGGGGTGACCGCGGTCGAGCTGCTCCCCGTCCACCAGTTCGTCCACGACTCCCAGCTGATCGAGCGGGGACTGAGCAACTACTGGGGGTACAACTCGATCGGCTACCTGGCACCACACGACGGGTACCGCTCGACCGACCGGCCCGCGGGCCAGGTCGACGAGCTGAAAGCGACGGTCAAGGCGCTGCACGCAGCCGGCCTGGAGGTCATCGTCGACGTGGTCTTCAACCACACCGCCGAGGGCAACCATCTCGGCCCGACCCTGTCGTTCAAGGGGATCGACAACCCCGCCTACTACCGCCTGGTCGACGACGAGCCGTGGGCCTATTTCGACACCACCGGCACCGGCAACAGCTTCGACGTGTCCCACTCGGCTCCGCTCGGCTTGATCATGGACTCACTTCGCTACTGGGTGACCGAGCTGCACGTCGACGGGTTCCGCTTCGACCTGGCCACCACCCTCACCCGACAGACCGGAGCGGTCGACCAGCACAGCTCGTTCCTCGACATGGTCGTCCAGGACCCGACGCTCGCCCCGGTGAAGCTGATCGCCGAGCCTTGGGACGTCGGCGAGAACGGCTACCAGGTCGGCGGGTTCCCCGCCCGCTGGTCGGAGTGGAACGGCCGCTTCCGCGACTGCGTCCGACGGGTGTGGAAAGCGGAGCCCGGACTGCTCGGGGAGCTCGCCCAGCGCCTGACCGGCAGCCCCGACATCTACCGCGGTGGCGGCCGGGGACCGACGGCGAGCATCAACTTCGTGACCGCCCACGACGGCTTCACCCTGGCGGACCTCACCTCCTACGACCGCAAGCACAACGAGGCGAACGGCGAGGACAACGCCGACGGGGACGACTCCGGCGACTCGTGGAACTGCGGGGTCGAGGGCCCGACCGACGACCCGATCGTGAGAGAGCTGCGCTCACGCCAGCAACGCAACCTGCTCGCCACGCTCCTCGTCTCCCACGGGGTGCCGATGATCCTCGGTGGCGACGAGATCGGCCGGACCCAGGCAGGCAACAACAACGCCTACTGCCAGGACAACGAGACCTCCTGGTACGACTGGGAGCACGTCGACGAGGCGCTGCTCGACTTCACCCGCCGGGCGGTCGGCCTGCGCCGCTCGCACCCGACGTTGCGTCGGCGCCGCTACGCGGCCGGGGCAGCCGACGGGCGCCCGGCCCAGCGCGGCGAGATCGCCTTCCTCCGCGCCGACGGTGCCGCGATGACCGACGGCGACTGGCAGGAGCACTCGGCGAAGGCGTTGATGCTGTGGTCGGGAGGCTCGGCCGAGCCCGAGAGCGACGGCACGCCACGTCCGGACCGCCGGATCCTCGTGGTGCTCAACGCCAGCGAGGTCGACATCGAGATGACCACCCCCGGACCGGAATGGGGCGGCAGATGGCGGATCGCCCTCTCGACCGTCGGCGAGTGGGCCGCCGGTGAGGCGGGAGCCGGTGAGTGGGCCGCCGGGGAGACACGGACGATCCTCAGCCGGTCGGTGACCGTCCTCGGGCCGGCCTGACGCCGGCCGGAGATCAGCGCGCGCTAGGCCGGCGCTCGGCGGACGACGCCTCGTCGACTCGCACCGGGACCAACCGGCGCTCGAGGCTACCGAGCCCGCAGAGCGCTCCCAGCCCACCGGCCGCCACCACCAGGGCCCCGCCGGCCAGCAGGCCGACACCGAGGATCTCGTGCAGGAGGTTCATGTCCCCATTCAACCGGCCGGGTGTGACAAGCACCCGAGAGGAAGCGAAGAACCACCTGAGCTTCGGAGCCGGTGTCGGCCGCCCTCGCCGCCCAGCTGGCGGAGATGCGAGAGGCGAACCCGGCGTGGAGCGCGTCGCCGGAGAGACGGGGCTCCGGCCGGCCGACGAGCAGGTCCGCGTCGTCGAGGTGCAAGCGAGGGTCTCGACGCGCTCCCGCCGCCCCCGCCACCACCCCGGCGCCCTGATCGCCGAACATGTTGCCCCGATGACCTCCCGCCCCCTCCTCCCATGAGCCGTCGCGGCAGCCACCTCCAGGGCCCCAGAGCCTCCTCTTCGAGGGGCTTCGGTTTCTACCTGCGGGTGATCGCGCTCCTCGTAGCACTAGTCGTCGTCCTCGCCGCGATCTTCGTCGGGGTGCAGCTCAACCGCGGCGTCCCGAAGGCGTCGGCGTCGGTGGTGCTCCACGGCAAGCTGACAGCGGCCGGGAGCCGACCGTCCCTCCCGGTGCCGAGCCAGGGGACGACTGACGTGGCGGTCGAGGGGCTCGGCACCCTCGCCACCCACGACCCGGGCAAGGAGGTCCCGCTGGCGAGCATCACCAAGCTCGTGACCGCGCTCGTGGTGCTGGCGCACCATCCCCTCGGTATCGGCGAGCAGGGTCCCCAGATCACCGTCCCGGCGTCGATCGCCTCCGCCTACCCCGCGGAGGCCGCAGCCCACGACTCGGTGATCAAGCTGACCGCCGGGGAGCACCTGAGCGAGCTGCAGTGCCTGGAGGCGATGCTCGTCCCGTCGGCCGACAACGTCGCCGACCTGCTCGCGATCTGGACCGCCGGGTCCCAGAGCGCCTTCGTTTCGGAGATGAACGCCGAGGCGGCCGCTCTCGGCCTGCACCACACCCACTTCGCCGATCCCGCCGGGCTCAGCTACGCGAGCGTCGGCAGCGCCGCCGACATGGTACGCCTCGGCCGGGTGGTGATGAGCAAGCCGCTCCTCGAGCAGATCGTGGCGATGCCCCAGGTCGACCTGCCCCTGGCAGGTCTGGTCTACAACTACGACTACGACCTCGGCAGGGACGGGATCGTCGGGATCAAGACCGGCTCCACCGTCGACGGCGGGGGCGACTTCCTCTGGGCGGCCCGCCGCAAGCTCCACGGCCGGGAAGTGACCGTGATCGGGGCGGTCCTCGCCCAGTTCGGCAAGAACGAGCTGCAGACCGCCCTCGACGCCGCGAAGAGCCTCAGCGTCGCGGCCTTCTCCGACCTCCACCAGGTCAGCCTGTTGCAACCGGGGCGGACCGTGGTCCGGATCTCCACCCCCTGGGGCTCGTCGACCCGGGCGGTCACCACCAGGGGGGTGAGCACCCTGGGTTACTCCGGGGAGCAGGTGACCGCCGTCGCCCGCCTGGACGGGGCGGCGGGCGGTGGGCGCCTCGCGGCCCCGCTGCGCAGCGGCGAGCAGGTGGCCAGCGTCGAGGTCGAGCTGCCGTCGGGCGCGGTGACCGTCCCGGCCACCACCGTCGGCCCGGTCGTCCGGCCGTCGATCTCCTGGCGCCTGGAACGCAACCTCTGACCCTGAGAAGACCGGGCGGCCCGACAGGACCGGGCGGCCCGACAGGACCGGGCGGCCCGACAGGACCGGGCGGGCGGGCGGTAGCCTCCGCCCGTGCCTCCGGGCCCGAGGTTCCCGCACCTGTTCTCGCCGCTGGCGATCGGGCCGGCGGTCGCGCCCAACCGGATCGTCTCCTCCGGTCACGACACCGTGATGGTCGCCGACGGGAAGGTGACCGACCAGCTCGTCGCCTACCACCAGGCGCGGGCCGAGGGGGGTGCCGGCGTGATCGTCGTGCAGGTCGCCGGCGTCCATCGCAGCGCCCGTTACACCAGCCACGTCCTGATGGCCGACGACGACAGCTGCATCCCCGGTTACCAGGCGCTGGTCGCGGCGGTGAAGCCCCACGGGACCCTCCTGTTCGGCCAGCTGTTCCACCCCGGGCGCGAGATCATGGAGTCAGAGGACGGCACCGCTGCGGTCGCGCTGGCACCCTCGGCGGTGCCCACCGAGCGTTTCCGGGTCGTGCCCCGGGCCTTGCGGACCGCCGAGATCGCCGAGCTGGTCGCCGCCTACGGCGCGGCCGCCGGCCGGCTGTGCGCTGCCGGCCTCGACGGGGTCGAGGTGGTCGCGAGCCACGGGTACCTGCCGGCGCAGTTCCTGAACCCGGCGACCAACCACCGTGACGACGACTACGGCGGTGACGAGCCGCGGCGCCGGAGGTTCCTACGGGAGCTGCTCAGGGCCGCCCGCGACGCGACCGGTCCCGGCAGGGTCGTCGGGTTGCGCATCTCGCTCGACGAGCGGGAGCCCACCGGGCTCCCGGTGACGACCGCGACCGAGGTGGCCGTCGAGGTCGCCGCCGCGGGGCTGGTCGACTACCTGAGCGTCACGACCGGCACGTCCGCGACCCTCGGCGGCTCCGACCACATCGTCCCGGAGATGGGGATCGCCAACGGCTACCTCGCCGGCGTCGCCGGCGACCTGAGATCGGCGGTGGACGTGCCGGTGATCGTCGCCGGACGGATCAACCAACCCCAGGAAGCCGAGCGGATCCTCGCCTCCGGCCGGGCCGACGCGTGCGTGATGACCCGGGC
The DNA here is from genome assembly GCA_021796905.1 of Actinomycetes bacterium. Taxonomy (GTDB): domain Bacteria; phylum Actinomycetota; class Acidimicrobiia; order Acidimicrobiales; family Palsa-688; genus JAKAQB01. Next base: position 1,971 of record JAKABK010000068.1, on the reverse strand, counting down.
GCTGATCGCCGACCCCGACCTCCCCCGTCTCGCCGCGGAGGGGCGCACCGACGACATCCGGGCCTGCGTCGCCTGCAACCAGGCCTGCATCGGGCACTTCCACGCCGGTCACCCGATCTCTTGCATCCAGCATCCCGAGACCGGACGGGAGCGTCTCTACCCTCGGCGGGCCCCGGCCCCCGCTCCGAGGACGGTGCTCGTGGTCGGCGCCGGCCCGGCGGGGATGAAAGCGGCCGCTGTCGCCGCCGAGCGGGGGCACCGGGTCCACCTGGCCGAGGCCGCCGGCCGCCCGGGCGGGCAGGTCCTGCTCGCCCAGGCGCTCCCCGGTCGCGACGAGATCGGCGGGGTCGTCGACAACCTGTTCCGGGAGGTCACCCGGGCGGGGGTGGAGGTGAGCTTCCACTGCCGGGTCGACGCCGATCTCGTCTCGGCGGAGAACGCCGATCTGGTCGTGGTCGCCACCGGTGCCCGCCCCTACCACCCCCCGCTCGAGACGCTCGGCGACCCGTGGGTGGCCGACGCCTGGGAGGTCATCTCCCGTCCCACCGCGACGCCCGAAGGGCACCTGGTGGTCGTCGACTGGCGAGGCGACTGGGTCGGGGTCGGCGTCGCCCGGCTGCTCGTCGGCGTCGGACGGCGGGTCACGCTCGCGCTGCCCGGCTATCACGCCGGCGATCATCTCCAGCAGTACGTCCGCGACGCGCAGCTCGCTGCGCTGCACCGGGCCGGGATCAGCGTCGTTCCCCTCGTCCGCCCCTACGGCGCCGACGACGACACCGTCTACCTCAGCCACGTCCTCACCGACGAGCCGGTCCTCCTCGAGGGGGTCGCCGGCGTGGTGCTCGCCTGCGGGCACCAGGCGGACACGACCCTGCTCGACCAGCTCGGCGTCGGGTCGACACCGGTCGTCGCCGTCGGGGACTGCCTCGCCCCCCGCAGCATCGAAGAGGCGACACTCGAGGGCCTGGTCGCCGGTAGCGACGCTTGAGCGAGCCCCATCGAGTTGCCCGAGCGTCCCTCCCGGCAGCAGAGTCACGGGCGGCTCAGGTCGGAGCTGCACCCACAGGTTCGCTCCAGTAGGTCCCCACCCGTGCCCGACTACCCATACGCCGGGTCCTTCCCGGTGCATCGGCGCCTCCCCGAGACCGGGAGGCACGCGACGAACTGCTCGCCGAGCTCACCACGATCGCCACCGAGGCGGACGCCGTCTGGGAGACCGGTCGCTGCTCGGGGACGATCTACTGCGGCGACCACGACCACTACCGCTTCCTCGCCGAAACGTTCAGCCGTTTCGCCCACGTCAACTCCCTGCAGCGCGACATGTGCCCGAGCGCCACCAAGTTCGACGGCGAGATCATCGCCATGGCCCTCGATCTGTTCCACGCCGAGACCGGTTCGGTCGGCCTGGTCACCTCGGGCGGCACCGGCAGAATCCTCCACGCCGTGCTCGCCTACCGGGAGCACGCCGCCGACCGTCTCGGGGGGGGCACCCGAACCTGGTCGTGGCCGAGACGTCCCACCCCGCGTTCGCCAAGGCCTGCCACCTGTTGGGCATCGAGGAGCGCCGCGGCCCGATCGACCCGGTCAGCACACTGGTCGACCTCGACTGGGTCGCGGACCACGTCGACGACGCCACCCTGGCAGTGGTCGGCTCCGCCTGCAACTACGGGTACGGGACCCTCGACCCGATCCGTGAGCTGGGCGCCATCGCCGGCGAGCGGGGTGTCGGCTGCCACGTCGACAGCTGCCTCGGCGGTTTCCTGCTCCCCTTCGCCGAAGAGCTCGGCTACCCGGTCCCCGCCTTCGATCTCCGGGTTCCGGGGGTGACGAGCATCTCCGCCGACACCCACAAGTACGGCTACGCGTTCGAGGGAACCTCGACGCTGCTGTTCGCCGACCGGGAGCTGCGCAACGCCCAGTACTTCTACATGACCGACTGGAGCGGCGGGAAGTACTGCTCCTAGGGGATCG
>JAKABK010000067.1 GCA_021796905.1 Actinomycetes bacterium | reverse complement strand
TCAAGCTGGACCTTGCCCAGTTCAGAGAGCTGGAGGCCTTCGCGACCTTCGGCTCCGAGCTGGACAAGGTCTCCCAGGCCCAGCTCGACCGCGGCTACCGGCTGACCGAGCTGCTCAAGCAGCCGCAGAACCAGCCGGTGCCGGTCGAGGAGCAGGTCGTCGCCATCTACGCCGGCACCAAGGGGTTCCTCGACGACCTCGTCATCGCCGACGTCCAGCGTTTCGAGGCCGAGCTGATCCAGTTCTTGAAAGGAGAGCACCCCGAACTGCTCGAGACGGTCCGCTCCACCAAGGCGCTCCCCGACGGCGACTCCCTCGACGCGGCGATCACCGCCTTCAAGGGTGTCTTCGCCGGGAGCCCCGAACGGGCCAGGGAGTAGCCGATGGCCGGCGGTCAGGAGCGGGTGCTGCGCAGGCGGATCCGCAGCATCCAGTCGACCAAGAAGATCACCCGGGCGATGGAACTGATCGCCGCGTCGCGCATCGTCCGTGCTCAGCAGGCGATCGCCGCGGCGCGACCGTACGTCGAGAAGATGGCCGAGATCGTCGGGCACCTCGCGGACACCCCCGACGGACGCGACCACCCGTTGTTCCGGCGACCCGAGACGTTGCGCCGGGCGGCGCTGATCGTCGTCGCCGGCGACCGGGGGCTGTCGGGGGCGTACAACTCCTCGGTGCTGCGCGCCGCCGAGCGGCGCATCCGGGAACTCGAGGGCGTCGGCGCCGAGGTGGCGGTCGTCGCCGTCGGTCGCAAGGTCGGCAACTACTTCCGCTACCGTCACCGCGACCCCGTCGCGGTGTTCACGGGGATAGCCGACCGGCCCGGCCCCGAGGACGCCAAGGCGGTTGTCGAGGCGGTCATCGGCGCCTACACATCCGGCGAGCTCGACGAGATCGACTTGGTCTACACCAACTTCGAGTCGATCGGCCGCCAGAGGGTGCTGTCCCGCAGCCTGGTGCCGATCGAACGAGCCGGCGCCGCCGGGGCGTCGGGCGGCGCAGGGCCCCGGGAGCCGGGCGCCGAGCCGGGCCCGGGTGCCGACGCCGCTACCCGAAGCGTCGACTACGAGTACGAGCCAGGTCCCGCCGAGCTGCTCGACTACCTGCTGCCGAACTGGCTCCAGGGGGAGATGCTCGCGGCCCTGCTGTCGGCGTCGGCCTCGGAGCACGTCGCCCGGCAGCGGGCGATGAAGGCCGCCACCGACAACGCCGAGGAACTGATCACCAACCTGACCCGGGTGATGAACCGGGCACGCCAGGATGCCATCACCACCGAGATCATGGAGATCGTCGGTGGTGCCGAGGCGCTCCGGGAGGGCACCGACGAGTCGGCGGTCCACCTGGAGAGCTACGAGGACCCGGATGCGGCCTGATGCCGCGCCCCACGCAGAGGAGCAGACCATGACGACCCTCGTCGAAGACCAGAGCAGCGAAGCGCCGGAACTGGCCGAAGGACGGGTGGTGGCCATCGCCGGCCCCGTCGTCGACGTCGAGTTCCCCCCCGCCACGCTGCCCGAGATCAACCACGCAGTCGAGATGGACATCGAGATGGAGGGGGAGACGACCACGATCGTCGCCGAGGTCGCCCAGCAGATCGGTGAGGGTCGGGTCCGTTGCATCTGCCTGGCCCCGACCGACGGGCTGAAGCGGGGCACCACGGTGCGCAACACGGGGCGGGGTATCACCGTCCCGGTCGGGACCGGTGTGCTCGGCCACGTCTTCAACGTGACCGGTCGCCCGCTCGACACCGATCGGGTGGAGGGCGTCGAGGACCGCTGGGAGATCCACCGCCCCGCCCCGGACTTCGAGGACCTCGAGCCCCGCTCCCAGATGTTCGAGACCGGCATCAAGGTGATCGACCTCCTCGAACCGTACGTGCAGGGCGGGAAGATCGGTCTGTTCGGGGGGGCGGGGGTCGGCAAGACGGTGATCATCCTCGAGCTGATCAACCGGGTCGCCCAGCAGCACGGCGGGGTGTCGGTCTTCGCCGGGGTCGGCGAACGCACCAGGGAGGGCACCGACCTGTGGCTCGAGATGCAGGAGTCGGGGGTGATCGAGAAAGCCGCGCTGGTCTACGGGCAGATGGACGAGCCGCCCGGCGTGCGTCTGCGGGTTGCCCTCTCCGCCCTCACGATGGCCGAGTACTTCCGTGACGTGAAGAACCAGGACGTCCTGCTGTTCGTGGACAACATCTTCCGCTTCGTGCAGGCCGGCTCGGAGGTCTCCACCCTCCTCGGTCGGATGCCCTCGGCGGTCGGCTACCAGCCGACCCTCGCCGACGAGATGGGCGAGCTGCAGGAGCGGATCACATCCACCAAGGGCAGGTCGATCACCTCGGTCCAGGCGGTCTACGTGCCCGCCGACGACTACACCGACCCGGCGCCGTTCACCACCTTCACCCACCTCGACGCCACCACCGAGCTGTCCCGCCAGATCGCGTCGCTCGGGATCTACCCTGCGGTCGACCCGCTGGGGTCGACATCCAACATCCTCTCCCCCGAGGTGGTCGGTGAGCGGCACTACGCCGTCGCCCGCCGGGTCCAGGAGGTCCTCCAACGCAACCGGGAGCTCCAGGACATCATTGCCATCCTCGGGCTCGACGAGCTGTCCGAGGAGGACCGCGTCGCCGTTTCCCGTGCCCGCAAGATCCAGCGGTTCCTGTCCCAGCCGTTCTTCGTGGCGAAAGTCTTCACCGGGATCGACGGGGAGTACGTCCCGATCTCCGAGACGGTCGAGAGCTTCGAGGCGCTGGTCAACGGTGACCTCGACGAGATCCCCGAGCAGGCGTTCTTGAACGTCGGGGGTGTGGAGCAGGTGCTTGCGAAGGCCAAGCAACTGCAGGGAGAGTGACGAAGTGACCCTCCCGCCGTCCCCCCGGGGTGGGGTCAGCTGATGGCTACGACCGAGGTCGAGGTGGTCAGTCCCACCAAGGTGCTCTTCGAGGGTGGAGCCGAGATGGTCGTCACCCGCAGCGTGGACGGCGAGATCGCCTTCCTCGCCGACCACGTGGCGCTGCTGGCGGCCCTCGACATCTGCGTCACCCGGATCGTGGCGCCCGGCGGCGCCGAGACCCGCATCGCGATCGCCGGCGGCCTGGTCGAAGTGCGGGACAACAAGGTGAGCATCCTCGCCGCCGACGCTGCCCTGGCCGACGACATCGACCTCGACGCCGCACGCGCCGAGCTGCAGGAAGCCGAGCAGCGCCAGCCCGACCCGTCCGACCCCGCGGCAGTTGCCGCTGCCGCGACAGCGATCCGCCGGGCACAGGTCCGTCTCGAGGCGGCCGGCTCCGGTGGCTCCGGCGCCGGTGGCTCCGCCCACTAGCGCAGTCACCGGGTGTGACCCGTCGGCGCGTCGGGGTCGCCCTGGTCATCGATCCGCCGGTCGCCGACGAGATCGACGGCCTGCGCAGGGCTCTCGGGGCGGGTGATCTCGCCCGCATCCCACCGCACGTGACCCTGGTACGCCCCCTCAACCTGCCTGCCGCCGAGCTGCCCGCCGCTCTCGAACGGGTTCGCGCGGCGGCGTCGGGGATCGGCGGGTCCCTACGCCTGACCCTCGGCCCGGCGGCGAGCTTCGCCCCGGCGAACCCTGTGCTCCACCTGGAGGTCGGCGGTGACCTCGGAGAGCTACGACGGCTCCGGGAGGCGGTCTCGGGCACCCCCCTCGACCGTCCGGGGTCGTGGCCCTACGTGCCGCACGTGACCCTCGTCGAGCAGTTCCCGTCGGAGCGGACCGCCGGCGCCGTCGAGCTTCTCGGGAGCTACGCGGCGGTAGTAGACGTCGGCCGGGTCGTGCTGATGGAGGAGCAACGGTTGTCCTCGGGCCCGGGGGCCGCGACCCGGGGCGACGCCGCCTCGGCGGGTCGGACCGGGTCGGGCCGGTCGGGCAGTCGGAGCCGGTGGGTCCCTCTCGCGGACGCGGCGCTCGAACGGCGGGCGGTAGTCGGCCGGGGCGGGGTCGAGATCGCTCTCACCAGGGGTCGGGTCGTCGGCCCCGACCTCGTCGAGATGGCGGCCTGCGCCGCCGACGACCCCGGCGTGGCGGAGCTGGTCGCCGGCGGTGTCAGGGTTCCCGCCGGAGGGGACCCCCTGGCAGCGGAGCCGGCCGGCTGGGGTGGACCGAGCCGGTCCTTCCCCGATCCCGTGGTCGTGACCGCGGTGGCGGGCTCGGTGACCGTCGGCGGCGCCGTCGCGTGGTGGTCGGCGGGGACCCCCTACGCCGGCGTGCTGGTCACCCCGCAGGCCCGGGGACAGGGGATAGGTCGGCACCTGCTCGCCCGCCTCGAGGCGGACCTGGCGGCCGGGGGTTGGCGCGCGCCCAGATTGATCGGAGCCGGTCCCGGCGGCTTCTACGAGGCCTGCAGCCGGTGGGTGGTCGCCGGCGGCGGGTGAGCCCGGACCGCCGGGCCGGACGCCGGGCGGCCCGGACCGCCGGCCCGGACGCCGGCTCAGACCACCGTGGGTGCGTAGGCAGCCAGCTTCTCGAGGCGGTGCCGGGCTTCGATCCGGCGGACGGTGCCCGAGCGGGAGCGCATCACGAGCGATTCGGTCGCCGCCCCCTGCCGGTCGAAGCGGACCCCTCGGAGCAGCTCCCCGTCGGTCACCCCGGTGGCGGCGAAGAAGCAGTTGTCCCCCTTGACCAGGTCGTCGGTGCCGAGGACCCGGTCGAGGTCGTAGCCCCGCTCGGCCACCGTGCGCCGCTCGGCGTCGTCGCGGGGCCACAGGCGACCCTGGATCTCCCCTCCCATGCACTTGAGAGCGGCGGCTGCGATCACCCCTTCGGGGGTGCCGCCGATGCCGAGGAGGATGTCGGTCCCCGACCCGGGCCACGAGGTGGCGAGCGCGGCGGCGACGTCGCCGTCGGAGATGAGGCGGATCCGGGCCCCGGCCTCCCGCACCTGCCTGATCAGCTCCGCGTGGCGGGGGCGGTCGAGGATCACCGCCGTGACGTCCCGAGGAGAGCACCCCTTGGCCTCTGCCACCGCCCTCACGTTGTCTCCCGGCGGCCGGCGCAGGTCCACGGCGCCGGCAGCGTCGGGGCCGACGGCGAGCTTGTCCATGTAGAAGCACGGGCCGGGATCGAACATCGTGCCCCGTTCCGACACTGCGATCACCGCCAGCGCCCCGTTGCGCCCGAGGGCGGTCGGGGTGGTCCCCTCGACCGGGTCCACGGCGACGTCCACCCGGGGGCTCGACCCGTCCCCGACGTGCTCCCCGTTGAACAGCATGGGCGCCTCGTCCTTCTCGCCCTCGCCGATCACGACCACGCCGTCCATCGACACCGATCCGAGGACGGCTCGCATCGCGTCGACCGCGGCGCCATCGGCTCCCTCCTTGTCGCCCCGGCCCATCCACCGCGCGGCGGCCATCGCTGCGGCTTCGGTGACCCGCACCAACTCGAGCGCGAGGTTGCGGTCGGGGGCGGTGCTGTCCGGGCTTCGAGCGGCCATGCCCGGAAGCTACTGCGGACTGCACCGCCAGGGTGGGCCCGGCGCGCCGACCAACGAACCGGTCCCACCCCGAGGTCGCATCCCGCGAGCCGCGCCCGCCGGGGGTGAGCCGTCGAGGGGCCGCCTCCGGGTAGATTGTTCTCCCGTGGCAACGACCACCCTGGGAGAAGGCAGCGCTCCCACCACCTTCAGTGCCGAGTTGCGTCGCGTCTGGCGGGATTCCCGCCGGCCGGGCCATCGCGGCCTCGCCGTGGCCGGGGCGGCGGCGGTCGTGGCCGGCGTCGCCCTGCGCTTCTACGCCCCGAGCGCGCTGTGGCTCGACGAGGCGATCAGCGTCAACATCGCCAAGCTCCCCCTCTCGGAGATCCACGGCGCCCTCCGCCAGGACGGGGCGCCACCGCTGTACTACGTGATGCTCCACTTCTGGATGCTCGCCTTCGGCCAGAGCGATGTAGCCGTACGAGCACTCGGTGGGGTCGCATCGGTGGTGGCCTTGCCGCTGTTCTGGTTCGCCGGCCGTCGCCTCGGTGGGGTCAGGGTCGCCTGGATCACCTTCTTCGCTGCGGTGTCGTCTCCTTTCGCCATCTTCTATGCGACCGACACCCGGATGTACTCGTTCATGGTCCTCTGGTGCGTGCTCGGCTTCCTGGCCGTCTCCCGGGCGTTGGAGGACCCGAGCCGGGGTCGGCTGCTCGCGGTCGGCGCGCTCACCGCGGCGCTGCTCTACACCCACTACTGGGCCCTGTACCTAATCACCGCTACCGGACTGTGGCTGGTGTACCAGATCTGGCGCTCCCGACGGGGCCTGCCCGCCCGGGTCGACCGGGTGGCCGCCACCCGGGTGCTCGGGGTCATGGTCCTCGGCAGCCTCGTGTTCGTCCCGTGGGTGCCGACGTTCCTGTTCCAGGCCCGCCACACCGGCACCCCGTGGGCCCCGCCACCCTCGCCGGCGGACCTCGTGGAGGTCTTCGACGACTTCGCCGGGACCGGCGCCTGGGCGGTCCTCCTGGCGTTCTTCTACTTCGCCCTGTTCGTCCTCGGGGTGTTCGGCCGCCGCCCTCGGGGCTCGGTCGATCTCGACCTGCGCGACGCCGGGGATGACGGTGACCGGCGCTACGGGCGCAGCGGAGGAGACGTGCCCGGCGGCCCGGGTGGGCCCCGGAGCTCCGGCGCCGCCGGTGGTGGCGGTGTCGATGACCTGGAGGGTTCCTCCGGGCTCGACACCTTCGGTTACCTCGACACCCGGCCGTCGCCGGCCACGTTCCGCCAGCGGTTGGTGCGCCTCGCCGACCGGGTGGTCGGTTTCGTCGGCTTCGGCCCGGGGGGTGCCGGGTCGCCCGAGCGGACCTCCTCCGAGGGCGTGAGCCTCGTCCTCGCCCCCAACCGCAAGGCGATGCCGCTGCTCGCGGTGTTCCTCGGCACCCTGCTGCTGGCCCTCGCCGGGGGGATCATCGACGACGCCGCCTTCGTGGCCCGCTACACCGCGGCCGTCCTCCCCCTCTTCCTTCTCATAGTTGCGCTCGGTCTCGACGTGCTGACCCGCCGCCGGCTCGTCCACGGGACCCTCGCCCTGCTCTGCGTCGCAGGTCTGGTCACCGCGTTCGGCAACAACAGCCAACCCCGCACCCAGGCGGTCCAGATCGCACAGGTGCTCAACGCCGAGGCTCAGCCCGGGGACCTCGTCGTCTACTGCCCCGACCAGCTCGGTCCGGCGGTCAGCCGTCTGGTGCGGGTACCGGGCCTCGAGCAGCTGACCTTCCCCCGGGCGATCGGCCCTCAGCGGGTCGACTGGATCGACTACCGCAAGGTGGTGGAGGGCACCGATGTCGAGGCCTTCGCCCAGGACATGCTCGCGACCCTCCAGCCCGGGCACACCTTGTGGCTCGTATGGCGCAACGGTTACGCGCCTTTCGGCGGTGACTGCGGGGACCTGGCGAGCTGGTTCTCGTTGCGCCAGGGCCAGGGCACGACTGTCGTGCGGGCCAACCCGTCGTTCCTCTACGAGCACGAGAACCTGGTCCGCTACCCGGTTGGCTGACCGACGTCCCAGCCGCCCACCGGCCTGAACCGATCGGGGCCGGCGCTGCCGGTAGGGTTCCCGATCCGAGGAGCAAAGAAGTTGAGCGAAGACCATCTCCGATTGACCGATCCGGCCGCCGACGACGGGGCCGCCGAGCCCCGCCGGGTGGTGGTCGTCGGCGCCGGTCCGGCCGGGCTGACAGCCGCCTACGAGCTGGTCCGCCGGGGCCGGGAACCGCTCGTGCTCGAGGCCGACGATGTCGTCGGTGGCATCAGCCGGACGGTGGAGCGAGACGGTTGGCGCTTCGACATCGGCGGACACCGGTTTTTCACCAAGGTGGCACCGGTAGAGGCGTTCTGGCACGAGATCCTCCCCGAGGAGGACTTCATGCTCAGATCG
>JAKABK010000066.1 GCA_021796905.1 Actinomycetes bacterium | reverse complement strand
CGCTCAGGGAGGCGAGGGTCGCCTCGAGGTCCACGCCGGGGGCGCAGCGCCGGGCGAGCTCGGGGAGGCTCAGGTCACCGAGGCGACGGAGCAGGTCGGTCACGCCGTCGGCGCTGGTCGCCCGGCGTCGCGGCTCGAGGCAGGCGAGCTGGTCCTCGAGCTCGGCGAGCACTCCGGGGTCGAGCAGGTCACGCAGCTCGTCGGAGCCGAGCAGCTCGGCGAGCATCCGCCGGTCGAGGGTGAGCGCCTGGGCGCGACGCTCGGCGAGCGGGGCGTCGCCTTCGTACATGAACGCCGCCACGTAGGACGAGACCAGTCCGCTGGCGAACGGTGACGCGACAGCGAGATCGACCGAGGTGACCCGGACCCGCCGCTCGGCGACGTCGCGCATCAGCCCTACCAGGGCCGGGAGGTCGAAACGGTCCCGGAGGCACTCCCGGTAGGTCTCGAGCACGATCGGGAACTGCCCGTGGCGGGAGGCGACGGCCAGCAGGTCGGCGGCGCGCTGGCGCAACTGCCACAGCGGTGTGCGCCCACCGGGGCGCCGACGGGCGAGGAGCAGGGCGCGAGCCGCGTTCTCCCGGAAGCAGGACGCGAAGACCGCCGAGCCGCCGACCACCCCGACGACCAGGTCCTCCACCTCGTCGGGGTCGAGGGCTACCACCGACGCGTCGGGCGGCTCGTCGGCGTCGGGCACCCGAACGATGATCCCGTCGTCGCTCCACACCGCCTGGACCTCCTCGGCCCCGGCTCGCCGGAGGCGGGCTTCGATCGCCATCGACCACGGGGCGTGGACCCGCGCCCCGAAAGGTGACAGGACGCACAGGCGCCAGTCGCCGAGCTCGTCCCGGAAACGCTCGACGACCACCTGGCGGTCGGTGGGGAGCAACCCGCCGGTCGCCTCGAGCTCCTCGGCCACGTAGGCGCGCAGGTTGCGCACCGCCAGCTCGTCGAGACCGCAGCAGTCCCGGAGCGAGGCGTCGTCGCGCTCGGCGAGGGTCCGGGTGAAGACCCCGAGGGCGACACCGAGCTCGTGGGGACGCCCGGGGTTGTCCCCGTGCCAGAAGGGCATCTTGCCCGGAACGCCGGGGGCGGGGCTCACCACGACCCGGTCCCGGGTGATGTCCTCGATCCGCCAGGTCGTCGCCCCGAGCAGGAACGTCTCGCCGACCCGGGACTCGTAGACCATCTCCTCGTCGAGCTCACCGACCCTCCCCCCCTCGGGGGTGAACACGCCGTACAGGCCCCGGTCGGGGATCGTTCCGGCGCCGGTGACCGCCAGGAGCCTGGCGCCGGGACGGGCGGTGAGGGTCCCGGCGCTGCGGTCCCAGGTCAGGCGGGGCCGGAGGTCGGCGAGCTCGTCGCTCGGGTACCGACCGGCGAGCATGTCGAGCACCCCTTCGAGCAGGTCGGCGCCGAGCCCGGCGTAGGGGTACGCGCCGCGGGCGATGGCGGCGACCTCCTCGACCGGGACCGGACGCTCGGCGCCGGCGACGTGTGCGACCACCTGCTGGGCGAGCACGTCGAGGGGGTTGCGGGCGACGACGGTCTGCTCGACCAGCCCGGCGTGCATCCTCTCCGCGACGACCGCCGAGACCAGGAGGTCGTGGCGGAACTTGGGAAAGATGCGGCCCCGGGACGGCTCCCCGACGCGGTGCCCGGAGCGCCCGACGCGCTGCAAGCCCGACGCCACCGACGGGGGTGCTTCCACCTGGACCACCAGGTCGATCGCCCCCATGTCGATCCCCAGCTCGAGTGACGAGGTGGCGACCAGACCCGGCAGCCGACCGGCTTTCAAAGCGTCCTCGATCTCCAGGCGCTGCTCCCTGGCGATCGACCCGTGGTGGGCCCTGACCAGATCTGCCGGGGCGCCGGCACCGAGATGGCTCGACCCTCCGAGGGTGTGGGCGTCGATCCCCGACGACGGGTCGGCTCCGGCCGCGGCCAGCTCGTTCAGGCGGGCGGCGAGCCGCTCGGCGAGACGTCGGGAGTTGACGAAGATCAGCGTGGAGCGGTGGGCGCGGACCGCTTCGAGCAGCCTGGGGTAGATCGACGGCCAGATCGAGGCTCGCACCTCGGGGGCACCGGCAGCCGCGCCCCGCATGATCAGCTCCTCTTCGTCGGCTCCCGGTGCCAGCGGCTTGCCGAGGCGTCCCATGTCCTCGACGGGCACCACGATCCGCAGGTCGAGCGCCTTACGATCGCCGGCGTCGACGATCCGCACCGGGCGGGGACGCCCGTCGGGGTCCTGGCCACCGAGGAAGCGGGCAATCTCCTCGAGCGGTCGTTGGGTGGCCGACAGACCGATGCGCTGGGGCTCGTGGGGAGCGGCCGCCGGCTCCTTGCCGAGGCTTGCCGGCGGGTGGGCGGCGAGGTGGGTGAGACGTTCCAGCGACACGGCGAGGTGCGCGCCTCGCTTGGTGGCAGCGACCGCGTGGATCTCGTCGACGATGACCACCTCGACGCCGGCGAGGATCCCCGCCGCCCGGGAGCCGAGGATCAGGTAGAGCGACTCGGGGGTGGTGATCAGCACGTCGGGTGGCCGCCGGGCCATCGCGGCCCTCTCCGCCGCCGGCGTGTCGCCGGTGCGGGTCGCTACCCTCACCTCGGGGACCTCGATCCCGAGGCGGGCCGCCTCGCGGGCGATGCCCGCCAGCGGCGCCCGCAGGTTGCGCTCCACGTCGTAGGTGAGGGCCTTGAGCGGGCTCACGTACAGCACCCGGCAGCGCGGCCCGCTCGGCGGGTCCGTGATCAGCCGGTCGAGCGCCCAGAGGAACGCCGCGAGGGTCTTGCCGGACCCGGTCGGGGCGAGGATCAAGGTGTGCTCCCCGCGCCCGATCGCCTCCCAGCCCTTCGACTGGGCAGCGGTGGGCGCCTCGAAAGCCGAGCCGAACCAAGCGGCGGTCGCCGGAGAGAACACCACGCCGGGAGGCTACGGGCCGTCCCGGTCGGTCCGGGCGGCTTCCCTCCCCGGATCGCGTCAGGCCCGGGCCGGCGCGGGGTACGGTTCTCGCCGGGCGGGAGGAGCGGCGCCAGCGGGCTCCCCCCCACCGCTGGAGCCCCTCCCGCCCTCCTCGCACCCACCGCCGCCAGTCCCCGGGGGCGCGGTAGCTTCGCCCCGATGTCCGACGCTCTTCGCTGGCAGGACCGCCCCCACCTCGATCGGCCCTTGGTGGTGGTCGCCTTCGAGGGATGGAACGACGCCGGCGACGCCGCGAGCCTCGCGGTGTCGTACCTGGCGCGAGCCTGGGACGCCGAGCGGTTCGCCTCGATCGACCCCGAGGAGTTCTACGACTTCACCGAGACCCGCCCGCTCGTGCGCCTGGGCGACGGTGGGGCCCGCAGCATCGAGTGGCCGGAGGTCGAGCTGCTCTCGGCCCGCCTGCCCCCCGGCGAGCACGATGCGGGCCGAGACGTGCTCTTCGTGCGCGGCGTCGAGCCGCAGCTCAAGTGGCGCACCTTCTGCCAGCTTCTCGCCGACGTCGCCGCCGGCTACAGCGCCGAGATGGGCCTGATCCTCGGGGCCCTGCTCGCCGACGTCCCCCACACCCGGCCGGTGCGGGTGACCGGCAGCACCGACGACGAGCACCTCGGGGCCCGCCTCGGCCTGAGCCCCTCCCGCTACGAGGGACCGACGGGCATCGTCGGGGTCCTCCACCACGCCTTCTCCGCCGCCGGGGTGCCCTCCGCCAGCTTCTGGGCGTCGGTGCCCCACTACGTCCACCAGGTCCCCTCCCCGAAGGCGGCCCTCGCACTGGTGGAACGCTCGGCCGGGGTGCTCGGCGCCACCGTCGACCCGAGCGACCTGAGGGACGCGGCGGCCGACTACGAGCGGCAGGTCTCCGAGCGGGTCGCCGACGACGAGGACGCCGCCGCCTACGTGGCGAGCCTCGAGGAGGCCGATGACGCAGAGGCCGACAGCCACGGAGCGGCGCTGGTCGCCGACCCCGACCGCCTGGCCGAGGAGGTCGAGCGCTTCTTGCGCCACCATCCCGGCGGGTCCTGAACCGGTGACCGCCGCCCCGATGGTCGCCAGCTGCCTGTGGCGGGCGACCCCGGAGCTGCTCGTCGCTCTCGACGAGCGCTTCGGTGAGCCGCTCGACACCTACGTGAACGGCTCGCAGGTGTGGATCCGGGAGGACGGCCCGGGCGGTTCGCTGCTCGAGTGGCGGCTCCATCCCGTCGCCGGCTACCGCCGGCCGGCGGGGCTGTCCACCGAGGAGGTCTTCGCCTCCGTCGCCCTGGCCCTCGCCACCGGACGCGAACCGCCGGCGCCGCTGCCGACGCTGTGGGACGGCCTGGAGGCCTTCGGGGTCGAGCCCGACGACCGGATCGAGCCCCAGCCGTTGGCCGCCGCCGCGACCGAGGCCCTCGCCGTGGCGCCCGACGCCGTCGGGCTCGTCGACCACGAGACCATCGCCGAGGCGTGGGAAGCGGCCCGGGGAGGGATATCGATCGTCGCCGCCCTGTTCGACCAGCTCGCCGGCTGAGCCCCTGGCCGCGCCGGTCGGCCTCTTCAACGACGCTCCGGCTCCTGGCGGTAGTGGAGGTCCACCTGGCGCAGCACCCACCCGATGCGGACCAGGGCCTCGACGACGGCGGGCTCGGCGAAGGGCCCGTCGGGACCGGCCGCGTCGTGAACCCGGTAGGTGACGCACGCGCACAACCCCGACCAGACGTCGTCGTCGACCGCCCGGATGTGCTCGAAACCCCGTCGGGTGGCTCGCACCACCCGGTTGGCCAGGTCCACCGGTGGACGCCCACGACGGGATGGGGGTAGGTCTCCGATCACCGGCACGTCGGTCGCCCCGTACGCAGCCGGGTCGGCCTCGACCGCCAGGTGCGCGGCGTAACCGTGGGTGCCGGCGAGCGCCCCGCCGTCGAAGCCGAGCTCGGCGAGCGGGCGGCCGATCCTCTCCAGGTAGGAGGAGAGCAGCGCAGTGCTGAGCGGGCTCAGGCCCGTCAGGTCGGAGCGGATCAGCGCCGCCCGGGCGTCGAGGGCTTCCGCCCGCCGCCCACTGTCCCCGAGCCGCCCGAGAGCGGCCCGAAGGGAGGCCCGGTCGAAGCGTTCGCTCACCACCCCGACCGGCAGGCGCCCCCGGGACGCCAGGAGCCGGCGGAGCCCGCTCAGCTGCCGGCCCCTCGACGCCAGGTCTCGGGCCGGGGCCGGTCGAACAGCGGCTCGACCGGCTCCCCCCTGATCGCGGCGAAAGCCAGGTCCACCCAGCGCTCGGGGCCGGCGAGAGGCTCGGGCAGGGTGTCACGGGTGAACCACCCGACGTCGCGGGCCTCGAGCGGGTGGGGAGCGAGGTCGCCTCCCACGGCACGCAGGTGGAACACCACCGAGTAGAACGGCAGCCCACGCGACCCGAAGCGCTGCCCGTCGAGCACTCCGATCAAGCGGACCGGCTCCGCCCGGATCCCGGTCTCCTCGGCCACCTCCTTCACGGCGACCTCCGCCGGCGAGTACCCGATGTCGGCCCACCCGGTCGGGTACAGCCAGAAACCGGAGTCACCCCGCTGGATCAGGAGGATCTCGTGGCGGTCGTTGCCGACGACGGCACCGACCGCCACCTTCGGTGTGACGTAGCCGGTGACCCCCGTGCCGACCGAGGAGACCCACTCGGAGACGATCTCGGGGAGCGGAGGCGAGCCCTCGTCGGCCGCCACCCGGATGTCGGCCGCCACCTCGAGGATCTCCTCGTAGCGTTCCTTCTCGTAGAGGCTCTCGGTGAACCCGAGCCCGGTGCGGGCGATACCGGCCAGCGCCTCGCTCCAGCGGATCAGGTCGAGCTCGCTGACCGGCTGTGCCATCGTCGTCACGCTACCTGCAGCCGACGAGCCCGAGGAACCTGACGAGTCGCTGAGAAACCGTCGCTCGCCGCCGGGTGCGTGGGAAGATGATCCGGTGGGTGCCAGATCCGACTGTCGTCACTACCTCACCCGCTCGTCGCGGGGAGGCGAGCTCGCCGAGCTCTGCCGCCTCGGGGCGGCAGCCGAGGTCCCCTTCTCCTGTCCGGACGGATGCCTGTTCTTCGAGGGGCGCGGGTTGATGGGCGCCGGCTGGGCGCAGGCACCGGCCGAGCCGATGAGCAACACCGCCGACGGGCTCGCCGCTCTCCCACCCCCACGACGCCGGCGGGGCAAGGGCAGACGTAGCTGAGCCGGTTACCGCCGGTCAGCTGAACCGGTTAGCGCCGGTCAGCCCCCCGGGTGCGGACCGGGTCCGCTATCGAGCCGAGCCGAGAGCGTCGTTGAGGTTGCCGGAACGGAACCCCTCGAGGTCGACGGTCGCGTAACGGTACCCGGCGGCCCGCAACGCCGCGACCACCTCGTCGCGACGGTCGACCACCTCGGCCAGTCGGTCGACACCGACCTCGAGGCGTGCGAGCTGCCCGTAGTGGCGGACCCGGAGCTGTCCGAGACCGAGCGCACGCAGCGCCGCCTCGGCCCGCCCGACCCGGTCGAGGGTCCCCAGGGTGACCGGCGTGCCGTAGGGCACCCGGGAGGCGAGGCAGGCCGCCGCCGGCTTGTCGGCGACCGACAGGCCCAGGTGTCGTGCCGAGCGACGCACGTCGTCCTTGGTGAAGCCGGCGTCGACCAGCGGGAAGACCGCCCCGCGCTCTGCCGCGGCCTGCTGGCCGGGGCGGTGGTCACCGAGGTCGTCGAGGTTGACCCCGAGGGCGATCGCCGCGCCCATCGCCTCGGCGATCGGCGCGATCCGGTCCATCAGCGCCGACTTGCAGTGCCAGCAGCGGTCGGCCCCGTTGGCCCGGTACGCCTCCCGCTCCATCTCGTCGGTCTCGACCGCCTGCCAACGGATCCCCCACTCCCGGGCGGTGGCCGCACACTCCTCGAGCTCGCCGGCTCCGAGCGACGGGGACACCGCGGTGACCGCCAGCGCCCGCTCTCCGAGCACCGCCGCGGCCTGGTGGGCGACCAACGCCGAGTCGACCCCCCCGCTGTAGGCGACCACCACTGATCCCAGATCCGACAGGCGCCCACGCAGGGTGGCGATACGCTCTTGCACTCCTCCACCATAGGCCGCCCTGCGACCGCTACGGGCCGGGGGCGCAGGAGGTCTGCTGCACCACCGAGGTCGAGCCCGACCTCACGCCAAGCCGAGCTCGGCGACGACCTCCTCGACCTCCCCGACGATCCCGGCGTAGAAGGGTCCGAAGTCGGCGTAACGGGCCGAGGCCTCGTCGAAGCGCATCGTGTAGACGCAGTCCTTCAGGTCGTCGGGGTGCACTGCGAACAGCGTCACCCCCCACTCGTAGTCGTCGAGCCCGGCCGAACCGGTGACCAGCTGCAGGACCCTGCCCGAGAAGCGCCGCCCGGACACCCCGTGCTCGTTCATCAGCTCCCTGCGGGAGTCGAAGTCGAGGGTGTACCAGTTGGCACCCTCCTCCCGACGCTTGGACATCGGGTAGAAACAGATCGCCCGCTTGCCCTCCGGCGGCAGTCGCGGGTAGAGCCTCGGGCCGCTGCGCTGCTTGTCCAGCGACGCACGGGCGTACTCGGAGACCTCGGTGAGCGATACGTAGGAGCCGCTCAGTTCGAGGCCAGCGCCCTGCAGTCGGCTCTGCAGCCGACGCAGCTGCACCCAGTCGGGTCCGACGGCCATCACCCCGAGATCGGCCTTGTGCCCGAGCACCGAGAAGCACACCACCTGCTGCTCGTCGTCGCGACCTGCCTTGAGCGCCGCGACTACCGCCTCGGGGTCGGTGCCGGGGGGAGCCTTGCAGAACAGGTGGAGGACCCCGAGCCCCTCACTCGGCACCAGGCGCTCGCTCATGGTGGGCATCCTAGGGGCAGCGGACCGCCGACAGCCCGGCGCGAGAGGAGCGCCCCGAGGGGGCGCTCCTCTCATCAC
>JAKABK010000065.1 GCA_021796905.1 Actinomycetes bacterium | reverse complement strand
TCGCCGTGGGGGCGGGGAAGGCGCGCCCCGACCAGAGGAGCCAGGGCGCCGGCGAGCAGGCGGCCGGCGTCCTCGACTGCGTCGACGGTGCTCGCGTCGGCGACGAGCGGGCGAGCCGAGCGGGCCAGGGCGCTGAAACGACCGGGGGACAGCTCGGCGCCGAAGCTCGCGGAGGCGATGTCCTCGAGCTCGTGGGCCTCGTCGAAGACGACCACGTCGTGGGGCGGGAGCAGCTCACCCCGACTGGCGAGGTGGGCGGCGTAGAGATGGGTGTTGACCACCACCACGTCCGCCTCGGCGGCCCGCCGCCGGGCGGCCTCGGCGAAGCACTCCTGCCCCGACGGGCAGCGTCCCGCCCCGGGGCAGTCGCGTGAGCCGACGCTCACCTGGGACCACGCCTCGGGGCTCGGTTCCCACGCCAGCTCGGCCCGGTCCCCGCTCGGCGCGTCCGACGCCCACGCCGCCAGGCGGCGCAGCTCCCGACCGAGCGGCCCGGCGGCGGCAGGCGGAAGCCCCGGCTCGGGCAGTGGGGCCTGCTCGCCCGCCCGGTCGATCTCCCGGACCCGCTGGAGGCAGACGTAGTTGGACCGGCCCTTCAGCAGAGCGAACTCGAAGGGGACCCCGAGATGCTCGACGAGCAGCGGCAGGTCGCGACCGGCGAGCTGGTCCTGGAGGGCCTTGGTGGCGGTGGCGACCACCACCCGGGCGCCGGCGAGGATGGTCGGCACCAGGTAGCCGAGGCTCTTGCCGGTTCCGGTACCGGCCTGTACGACGAGATGGCGGCGGCGGGCCAGTGCGGCGGCGACCGCCTCGGCCATCGCGACCTGCGAGGGCCGGGCCTCGCGTCCGGCCAGCGCGGCGGTCACCCGCCCGAGGGCGTCCTCGACCGGCGAGCTGGCCACCGGCGGGAGGCTACCCGGCACGCGGGTGGGCAGGGGATACGGTGGCGACGATGGACCTGGACGGCTTCGACCCGCAGCGCATCCCGCGCCACGTGGCGTGCGTGATGGACGGCAACGGCCGTTGGGCGACCCAGCGGGGCCTGGCGCGCACCGAGGGGCACCGGGCGGGGGAGGAGGCCCTCTTCGACGCCGCCCAGGGGGCGCTCGAGCTCGGTCTGGAGTGGTTCACGGTGTACGCCTTCTCGACCGAGAACTGGCGCCGCCCGGCCGAGGAGGTCCGCTTCCTGCTCGACGTGATCGCCGACCGGCTCCTCACCCGCCGACGCGACGAGCTGCACGCCCTCGGGGTGCGGATCCGCTTCATCGGGAGGCGGGACTGGCGGGTGCCGCGCTGGGTCGGACGCCGGATGGACGAGGCGGCGGCGCTCACCGCCGGGAACACCGCGATGACCCTCACGGTCGCGTTCAACTACGGCGGTCGGACCGAGATCGTCGACGCGGTCCGCTCGATAGTCGAGTCGGGGATCCCCGCGTCGAAGATCGACGAGCGGACGATCGCCCGGCACCTCTACGACCCGAGCATCCCCGACCCCGACCTGGTGATCCGGACCTCCGGGGAGCTGCGGATCTCCAACTTCCTCATCTGGGAGCTGGCCTACTCCGAGCTGGTGTTCTCCGACGTGCTCTGGCCCGACTTCCGCCGCGAGCACCTCTTCGAGGCGGTCCGGGAGTTCCAGGCCCGCGACCGCCGCTTCGGGGCCGCCACCCGCCGCGAGGGCATCCCGGGCTGACCCGGGCGCGTCGTGGCCCTCTACCGGGACGAGGCGATCGTCGTTCGGACCTACAAGCTCGGCGAGTCCGACCGGATCGTGGTGCTGCTCACCGCTGGGCGGGGCAAGGTCCGGGCGGTGGCCAAGGGCGTGCGGCGCAGCTCGAGCCGGCTCGGCGGACGCCTCGAGCCGGCCGGACATGTCGCGGTGCTCCTGGCCGAGGGACGGGAGCTCGACGTGGTCACCCAGGCCGAGGCGATCGACGCCTTCGGGGAGCTGCGCGGCGAGCTCGGCCGGCTCCGCGACGCCCTCGCCCTGCTAGAGGCGGTCGACCAGGTCGCCAGGGAGGGCGAGGCGGACCCGAAGCTCTACGCGATGCTCCTCGGGGCGTTGCGCACCCTCGCGACCCGCCCCGCCCCGCTGGTGGTCGCCGGCTTCTACTGGAAGCTGCTGGCCCTCGAAGGGGTGGCGCCGGCGGTCGAGACCTGCGTGCGCTGCGCCTCGCCGGCGACCGAGGCGGAACTGGTGGCCCTCGACCCGGTCGAGGGCGGGGCGCTGTGCCGGGCGTGCGTGCCGACCGGTGGCGGCAGGCGCGCCGCGAGCCCCGCCGCGCTCGGCGTCGTCGCCAGGATCCTCGGCGGGGACCTGGCCGGGGCGCTCGGCACCCCGCCCGGCCCGCTCGCCACCGAGGTGACCGACCTCGCCACCGCTGCCCTCGAGGCCCACCTGGAGCGCAGGTTGCGGGTGCCCCGGCTGTTGGAGCGCGTCCCGCACCGGCTGCCGGTACCTTGACCGGCCATGGCCGCCCCCGACCTCGACGACCTCGTCCGGCTCTGCAAGCAGCGGGGGTTCGTTTTCCCCTCGGCCGAGATCTACGGCGGGTTCCGATCCACCTACGACTACGGGCCGCTCGGTGTGCTGATGCTGCGCAACGTGAAGAACGCGTGGTGGCGTTCGATGGTCCAGTTGCGCCACGACGTGGTCGGGCTCGACGCGGCGATCCTCTCCAGCCCCAGGATCTGGGAGGCTTCCGGTCACCTCGCCAACTTCACCGACCCGCTGGTCGACTGCCGTAACTGCAAGGAACGCTGGCGGGCCGACCACCTGGAGGTCGGTGACGACGGCCGGCTGCACTGCCCGAGGTGTGCCAGCGCGGACCTCACCGAGGCCAGGGCGTTCAACTTGATGTTCAGGACCCACGCCGGCCCGGTCGACGACGACAGCAGCGTCGCCTACCTGCGCCCCGAGACCGCCCAGGGGCATTTCGTCAACTTCACGAACGTGTTGCAGACCTCCCGCAAGCGACCGCCGTTCGGGATCGCCCAGATCGGCAAGAGCTTCCGCAACGAGATCACCCCGGGCGGCTTCGTGTTCCGCACCCGGGAGTTCGAGCAGATGGAGCTCGAGTACTTCGTGGCTCCCGGCGACGCCGAGCGCTGGTTCGAGTACTGGTGCGCCGAGCGCCTCGCGTGGTACGTCGGGCTCGGCATCCCCCCCGACATGCTCCGGCTACGCCCGCACGCCGAGGAGGAGCTGGCCCACTACGCCGTCGCGGCCACCGACGTGGAGCTGCGCTTCCCGTGGGGCTGGGGCGAGCTCGAGGGGATCGCCAACCGGGGCGACTTCGACCTGCGGGCCCATTCCGAGGCGAGCGGCACCCGCCTCGAGTACTTCGACCAGGCATCCGGGGAGCGCTACACGCCCTTCGTGATCGAGCCGGCGGCCGGGGCGACCAGGGCGACGATGGCCTTCCTGCTCGCCGCGTGGGACAGCGACGAGGTGGGTGGCGAGACGCGCAGCGTGCTGCGCCTCGACCCGCGGATCGCCCCCTACCAGGTGGCGGTCCTGCCACTTTCGCGCAAGGACACCCTGGTGCCGGTCGCCCACGAGGTGCTCGGGATGCTCGAGACCGGCTTCATGTGCGACTACGACGAGACCCAGTCGATCGGCCGGCGTTACCGACGCCAGGACGAGATCGGCACCCCGCTGTGCGTCACGGTCGACTTCGACAGCCTCGGGGACCGGGCGGTCACCATCCGGGACCGGGACACCACCGAGCAGGTACGGGTCCCGATCGACGCGCTGGTGTCGGAGGTCACCGACCGGCTGGCTCGGTAGTCTCGGGGGGTACACCCGCGCCGGCCCCCGGGGGGCCAGGAGGACCGTTGCCAGCCATGACCTACACCTACGCCTTCGACCACAAGCACCGTCGCCCGCCGATGGAGCTGAAGGACCTGCTCGGCGGCAAGGGGGCCAACCTGGCTGAGATGACCTCGGTCCTCGGTCTGCCGGTCCCGCCGGGCTTCACGATCAGCACCGACGCCTGCCGGGCCTACCTCGCCGGCGGCTGGCCCGAAGAGCTCGACGTCGAGATCGCCAAGCAGGTCCGCAAGCTGGAGAAGGCGATGGGAAAGACCCTCGGGGACCCGAGCGACCCGCTGCTGGTGAGCGTGCGCTCCGGGGCGAAGTTCTCGATGCCGGGGATGATGGACACCGTCTTGAACCTCGGGCTCAACGACGACTCGGTGAAAGGGTTGGCCGACCAGACGAGCGACGAGCGCTTCGCCTACGACTCCTACCGCCGGTTCATCTCGATGTACGGGCGGATCGTGCTCGGCGTCGAGGGGAAGCTGTTCGACGAGCCGTTCGAGCAGGCCAAGGCTCTCTCTGAGGTGGGCAGCGACGCCGAGCTCGGCCCCGATGTCCTCCGGGAACTGGCCGAAACCTACAAGAAGGTCGTCTCCGACCAGGTGGGGAGGCCTTTCCCCCAGGACCCCCTCGAACAGCTGAGGGGCGCGATCGAGGCGGTCTTCGCCTCCTGGAACGGGGCCCGGGCGGTCGCCTACCGGGTGCGTGAGCGCATCCCCCACGACCTCGGAACCGCGGTCAACGTGCAGACGATGGTCTTCGGGAACCGTGACGACAACAGCGGCACCGGGGTCGGTTTCACCCGTGACCCGGCGACCGGCGCCCAGGGCGAGTACGGCGACTTCCTCGTCAATGCCCAAGGTGAGGACGTCGTCGCCGGTATCCGCAACACCCTCCCGCTTTCTGCCCTCCGGGACCGTTTCCCGAAGATATTCGAGGAGCTGATGGGGATATTCGCCCGGTTGGAGGAGCACTACCGGGACATGTGCGACACGGAGTTCACGATCGAACAGGGCAAGCTGTGGATGCTCCAGACCCGGGTCGGCAAGCGCACCGGGCGCGCCGCGCTGCGCATGGCGGTCGACATGACCAAGCAGCGGGGCTGGAAGATCACCCGTGAGGAGGCTGTCTGCCGGGTGGGCGCGGACCACCTGGACCAGGTGCTGCACCCCCAGTTCGCCGAGAAACCGGCGGAGCTGATCGCCAAGGGTCTGGCGGCCTCGCCCGGCGCGGCGGTCGGGAAGGCATATTTCAGCGCCGACGACGCCGCAGCCGCCGCCGGACGGGGTGAGTCGGTGATCCTCGTCACCTCCGAGACCTCCCCCGAGGACGTCCACGGGATGATCGCTGCAGCGGGGATCCTCACCTCCCGGGGCGGGCTGGTCAGTCACGCGGCGGTCGTCGCCAGAGGCTGGGGCAAGCCGGCGGTCGTCGGCGCCGAGGCGGTCAGGATCACGGGCCGCTCGTTTCGCGCCGGGGGGGTGACGGTCCAGGAGGGCGACGTGATCTCCATCGACGGGGGCAGCGGTGAGGTGGCCCTCGGTGAGGTCCGCCTCAGCCTCGCCGAGCCACCAGAGGAGCTCGCCACGATCCTCGGTTGGGCCGACAAGATCCGCAAGGGGAAGCTCGCGGTGTGGGCCAACGCCGACAACGGGCCCGACGCCGCCAACGCCCGGCAGTTCGGGGCGGAGGGCATCGGACTGTGCCGCACCGAGCACATGTTCCTCGCCGAGGACCGACTGCCGATCGTGCGACGGATGATCCTCGCCGACACCCCCGAGGACGAGGCGGCCGCGCTCGAGGAGCTGAGGGTCGCCCAGAAAGCCGATTTCGTCGCGATCCTCGAGGCGATGGACGGCCTGCCGGTGACGGTGCGCCTGCTCGACCCGCCGCTGCACGAGTTCCTGCCCTCCACCGAGGAGCTGGAACTGAAGCGGGCGACCGCAGGCCTCGACCCCGAGGAGGAGAAGCTCCTAGGGGCGGCCCGGTCGTGGCGGGAGGCGAACCCGATGCTCGGCACCCGCGGGGTGCGCCTGGGGGTGATCAAACCGGGGTTGTACGCCATGCAGGTCCGGGCGCTGATGCAGGCCGCTGCCGAGCGGCTGGAGGCCGGGGGAAAGCCCAAGGTCGAGGTGATGATCCCCCTCACCGTCACCCGGGCCGAGCTCGGCCTGGCCCGCAGCTGGGTCGCCGACACGGTCGCGGAGGTCGTCGGCGCCCTGCCCAAGCGGCAGGCCGCCAAACTGCACGTCGCTATCGGGACGATGGTGGAGACCCCCCGGGCAGCGGTCAGGGCGGACGAGATCGCCGAGGAGGCCGATTTCTTCAGCTTCGGCACCAACGACCTCACACAGATGACCTTCGGTTTCAGCCGTGACGACGTCGAGGGCCGGATGATGAGCACCTACCTGGAGCAGGGCCTGCTCGCCCGCAACCCCTTCGAGACCATCGACCAGGCCGGTGTCGGCCAGCTGGTCCTCGACGCCGTCGAGCGGGGCCGGGCGACCAAGCCGGACCTCGAGCTCGGGGTCTGCGGTGAGCACGGAGGTGACCCCGAGTCGATCGACTTCTTCTACCGGGCCGGGCTCGACTACGTGTCGTGCTCCCCCTACCGGGTCCCGATCGCCCGCCTGGCGGCCGCCCAGGCGGTGATCGCCAACCCCTGACAGGCAGGCCCGGACGTGGGGATCGTCGACGAGGACATCGCCCGCGTCCGGGCCGCCACCGACCTGGTGGCCCTCGCCAGCGAGCACCTGGCCCTGCGTCGGGTCGGTACCCGCTGGGTCGGGTTGTGCCCGTTCCACACCGAGAGCACCCCGTCGTTCTCGCTCAACGCCGAGCTCGGGCTCTACCACTGCTTCGGCTGCCAGGCGAGCGGGGACGTGATCACCTTCGTCCGCCAGCTCGAGCACCTCGACTTCGCCGAGGCGGTCGAGAAGCTCGCCGGGCGCGCCGGGATCACCTTGCGCTACGACGAGGAGCCGGCGGGACGTGACCACACCCGCCGCTCGAGGATCTACGAGACCCTCGCCGGTGCGATCCGCTGGTACCACGCCCGTCTCCTCGACGCCCCCGACGCGGCGGGCGCCCGCCGCTACCTGAGAGCCGAGCGGGGCTACGACGGGGAGCTGGTCCGCCGCTACCAGCTCGGCTGGGCGCCAGACGGCTGGGACCCGCTGCGGCGGGCCCTTGGCCTGCCGGCGGCCGCCCTGGTCGACGCCGGTCTCGGGTCCCTCGACGAGCGGGGCCGCTACCGGGACTTCTTCCGTGCCCGCCTGCTGTTCCCGATCTTCGACCCCGCGGACCGGCCGATCGGCGTCGGCGGCCGGATGCTGCCCGGAGGGAGGCCGCCCAAGTACAAGAACACGACCGGCACCGCCGTCTACGACAAGAGCAGCGTGCTCTACGGGCTCAACTGGGCCAAGAAGGAGATCGTTGCTCGGGACAGGGTGGTGGTCTGCGAGGGCTACACCGACGTGATCGGACTGCACCGGGCCGGGGTGGGGGAGGCCGTGGCGACCTGCGGTACCGCTCTCGCCGACGGCCACATCCGCCTGCTCACCAAGTTCGCCCGCCGGATCGTCCTCGCTTATGACGCCGACGCCGCGGGCCAGGCGGCCGCGGAGCGGGTCCACGAGTGGGAACGGCGCTTCGAGGTGGACATCCGCGTCGCCGCCCTGCCCGCAGGCGAGGACCCCGCAGATCTCGCCCGGCGGGACCCGGCCGCCCTGCAACGAGCGGTCGCCGGCGCCGAGCCGTTCGTCGCGTTCCAGCTCGGGCGCCACTTCGCCCGCGCCGAGCTGGGAAGCGTCGAGGGGCGGGTGAGGGCCGCCGGCCAGGCCGTCGAGCTCGTCGCCGCCCACCCCGACCCGCTGGTGCGCGACCAGTACCTGATGGAGATCTCCGACCGTTGCCGGGTGGCGCCCGACGACCTGCGCCGAATGGCCGCCGACCCGGGCCGGAGGGCGCCGGCACCCGACCGGTCGGCTCGGGCGGGACCCCGGTCCGCTCGGCCGTCGCGGGCCGCCGACGACGAAAGGCGCGGCGCCCGGGGGGTCGGGGGTGTCGTCGCC
>JAKABK010000064.1 GCA_021796905.1 Actinomycetes bacterium | reverse complement strand
CGACCATCATGATCGCGATGTCACCCGAGTCGGTCTGGCGGCCGGCGACGACCAGCTCGAAGGCCGACGCGTCGCCTTCCTGGTAGCTCGGGTGCGCCAACCATTCGCCCTCGGCGGTCCAGGCGATCCGGACCGCCCCGATCGGGCCCTCGAAGGGGATGCCCGAGACCATGAGGGCTGCGCTGGCGGCGTTGATCGCCAGCACGTCGTGGGGGTTCTCCTGGTCGGCGCCGAGCACGGTGATCACCACCTGGGTCTCGTTGCGGTACCCGTCGGCGAAGCTCGGGCGCAGCGGACGGTCGATCAGGCGGCAGGTGAGGACGGCGGCGTCGCTCGGCCGGCCCTCCCGACGGAAGAACGAGCCGGGGATCTTCCCCGCCGCGTACATCCGCTCCTCGACGTCGACGGTGAGCGGGAAGAAGTCGATGCCCTCCCGCACCCCCGACGACGCGTTCGCCGTGGCGAGGACCATCGTGTCGCCCAGGCGTGCGACGACCGCACCCTGGCTCTGGTGAGCGAGCAGCCCGGTCTCGAAGGTCAGGGTCTTGGCGGTCCCGGCGACCGGCGCCGACACCCGGGTCGGCTCTTTGGTGGTGGTACCCGACATGGGCACGCTCCTTTCGTGCCCGGCGCTCGCCGGGCGTCTGGAGCGGCGGGGCCAGTTCCCAGTCGACGCCTCCCCGAGCACGCCGGGGAAGCTTCGACTGGCAGCTGACCGCTCGACCGCTCGCTGGTAGGTGTAGCTGTTGTGGTCCAGCTGGTGTGGTCGGCGGATGCCGGTCACACGCGAAGAGGCGGCCCACCCGGGGCCGCCTCATGGTTCAGCGCCGCAGGCCGAGCCTGGCGATCAGCTGGCGGTAACGCTCGACGTCGTTGTCCCGGACGTAGTCCAGGAGTCGACGGCGGCGGCCGATGAGCTTCATCAGCCCCCGCCTGGTGTGGTGGTCGCCCTTGTGGATCTTGAGGTGCTCGGTCAGGTGGGCGATCCGCTCACTCAAGATGGCGACCTGGACCTCCGGGGAACCGGTGTCGGTGTCGTGGAGGCGGTAGGTCGCGATCGTGGCGGCTTTGTCAGGCATGCAGCAGCTGTTCTCTCCTCGGACGGTGCCCACGACGGGGCCTTCGGGTGGGGCCGCCGTCGGGCAGTGCGCACAGCGGTGAGCACGCGCACGACCACGGACCTCGCCCCAGCGTAGCATCAAGGGGTGGCCGAGCCCGACGAGCTACGGGTCGCCCCCGGGGTGGTGGTGGCAGGCGGCGAGCTGACCTGGAGGTTCTCGGCGTCGGGCGGCGCCGGCGGCCAGCACGTCAACACCTCCAACACCCGGGCCGAGGTGGTCTGGGACATCGCCGGCTCCCCGAGCCTGCCCGAGCACCTCCGGCAGCGTCTCACCGACCGGCTCGGCCCGGTGGTGGCAGTCGTGGCGTCGGACCGCCGCTCCCAGGTCCGCAACCGGGAGCTGGCGCTCGCCCGTCTCCAGGCAAGGGTCCAGGGCGCTCTCGACGAGCGCCGCCCCCGCCGCCCGACCCGACCGACGCCCGCATCGCGCCACCGGCGCCTCGACGACAAGCGCCGTCGCTCCGGGTTGAAGCAGAGCCGGCGGGACGGCGCCGGCGACGAGTAGGGCCGGTTCACCGCTTGACCGGTGACCGCCGACCTCGACGGCGGGGGTCACCGCGTCCGGCGCTGCGTAGCTCGGTGCTCAGCCAGGCTTGCTTCGCAGGGTTCAGCGGGCTGTGCATCCTGATCGACCCGAGGTACCTGCTCGAGAGCAACGAGGGCGGGTTGAGCAACTACGGCACCCGGCCGGGGACGGTCGCCTTCTACACCGTCGCGTTCGTTTCGTGTGCTGCGCTGTTGTGGCGCGCCGCCCACCGCCTCCCCTCCAGCGTCCCATCGAGGCGCGCGACCGCGGCCGGTCTCGGGACTGTCGCCCTGCTCCTCCTCGGTGTGCTCGCCTCCACCTACCCCTACAAGCTCGCCCCCGCGCTGGACCAGCTCCATCTCGCCGTCTCGGTCCTGCTCTTCGTCGTCGAGATGGCGCTGGTGACCTGGCTGATGCTCGTGGTGGACCGCTCCCTCCGACGCTCCGGCGCCTTCGCCCTCGCGCTGGCCGGCTTCGCCGTCTCCGCCGCCAGCACGCTCGGGGTGGTGCACCTGCTGCTCGTCGGTGAGGCGACGATGGACGCCGGCTTCGCGGCAGCGACCGTCATCGTCTGCTCGTCGCCAGAACAGCCGACGGATGGCAGCGAGCCCCGGGCTGCCTGAGCGCGCCGATGCCGTGGTCGCTCCGGGCCCACCCGCCGACCTGCCGGTCGACGCTGCCGAGCCGCCCCGGCGGGACCTCAGGGGCTCGGATCGGGAGACACCGCGACCCGCTCGCCGAGGCGACGGCGGGTCTCGGCGACGTCCGCTCGCATCTGGGCGACCAGGGACTCCGCGGAGCCGAAACGCTCCTGGCCCCGCTGCCGGGAGACCAGGTCCACCCGGGCCGGCTGGCCGTAGAGGTCGCCGGAGAAGTCCAGCAGGTGGGCCTCGAGGAGCTGGGGTCCGCCGTCGCGGTAGAACGTCGGTCGGCTACCGACCGAGACGCACGCCGGGCGGCGCTCGCCGTCGGGGGTGCGGTACCAGGCGGCGTAGACCCCGTCCGCCGGCACCGCGATCTCGGCGGGGACTGCGACGTTGGCGGTCGGGAAACCGAGGTCCCGCCCGCGACCGTCCCCGTGCTCCACCCTGCCCCTGACCTGGTGGGCGCGCCCGAGGAGCAGGGCTGCGCCCCCCACGTCTCCTTCGGCGATCAACTCCCGGACCCGGGTCGAGGAGACCGGCCGGTCTCCTTCCCCCACCAGGTCGAGACCGGTGACCGAGAAACCGAGACCGGCCCCGAGCTCCCTCAGCAGCCCGACGTCTCCCGCCCGTCCCCTGCCGAAGTGGAAGTCGGCGCCCACCACCACCGCGCGGGCGTGGAGCAACCCGACGAGCACCTCGCTCACGAAGTGTGAGGGGTCCTCCCCGGCCCGGTCGGCGTCGAAGTGCACGACGACGGTGACGTCGACCCCGGTGGATGCCAGCAGCTCCAGTTTCTGCTCCAGGTCGGTCAGGAGCCGGGGAGCCGACTCCGGGCGGACCACCGTCGCCGGGTGACGGTCGAAGGTCACCACTGCCGAGGCGCTCCCGAGACGGGCTGCCTCCTGGCGGGTCCGCTCGATGAGGGCCCGGTGCCCGACGTGGACCCCGTCGTAGGCACCGATGCTCACCGCCGCCCCCGCTCCGAGCACCTCGGGGGTCGGGACCGCGACGTCGATCCCGGTGAGCTGGATGACATCCACGAGCGGGGAGGCTACCGGTCGCCGGCGGGCTCCCCCGAGCCGCCGGGAGGGGTGGCGGCGTCCGTAGCAGTGAGGACCACCGCCGGTTTCGCTCGTCGCTCCCCGTGCCGCTCGTAGACCGCGAGGAGCCGGCCGGCGGCGTCGAGGACCGCCCAGGGACCGTCGCCGGTGACGGCCAGGATCTCAGCGTCGAGCACCTTGCCGTGCCCGACCGCTTCGCCGGTCGGGCCGTCCACGACCACCGTCTCCATGCCGGGAAGGCACGCTGCCGGCGCCAGGACCCGATCCGGGGCGACTTCGTCGAGGGGGACCGCGTCGTCGAGGGTCCAGGGTCCGACCGCCACCCGCCTGAGGGCGCGCAGGTGGGCGCCCCCGCCGAGGGCCGACCCGAGGTCAGCGGCGAGGCAACGCACGTAGGTCCCCGACGAGCAGACGACCTCCACGGCCAGGACCGGCCCGCCTCCGAGCGGGCCCGGGTGGGCTCGTTCCTCGCCCACCGGGCCGACCTCGAAGCGCGACACCGTGACCCGCCGGGCGGCCCGCTCGACCTCCACCCCCTCCCGGGCGAGCTGGTGCAGCCGGCGGCCGCCGACCTTCAGCGCCGACACCATCGGTGGCACCTGGTCGATCTCCCCGGTGAGACCGGCCGCTGCCCGGCGGGCGGCGTCGACGGTAACCCCAGCCATCTCCCAGCGTCCGGTGACCTCGCCGGAAGCGTCCAAGGTGGCGGTCGCCACACCGAGGACGACCTCACCGGTGTAGGTCTTGGGCAGCCCGGCCATCCAGCGCAGCAGCCTGGTGGCGCGACCGAGGCCGACCAGGAGCACCCCGGTCGCGTCGGGGTCGAGGGTGCCGGCATGACCGACCCGCTTCTGTCCGAAGACCCGGCGGCACCTCCCGACCACGTCGTGGCTGGTCATGCCGGCCGGTTTGTCGACAACGAGCAGACCGTCGACCAACGATCAGGTCCCGTCCCGGTCCCGGCGGTGGAGGTCTCTCAAGATGTCCTCGATCCGCTGGCCCGCGGCGACCGCCGGGTCAGCACCGAAGGCCAGACGCGGGGTCCGCTTCAGGTGCACCTGGCGGCCGACGGCAGCCTGGAGCCGTACCCGGGCCTCGCCGAGCGCCTCGGCCGCTTCGTCGCCGAGCGCGGCGAACAGCACCGTCGCCCGCCGGAGATCGGGGTCGGCCTGGACTGCGGTCACGGTGAGCAGACCCAAACGGGTGTCGAGCTCGGCGAGCCGCTCGATCTCCTCTGCGAGCACCTCCCGCAGGACCTCGTTGACCCGAGCCGACCTCGGGTAGCGACGCCCGCCGGCAGGCTGCGACCGGCCCCCCGAGCGATCGCGGCGACCCGGGCTCACGACGTCTCCAGCCAATCCCTCCGGGAGGCCGTGACCTCCACGTCCGGGAAGGACCACACGAAACGTTCGACGGAGTCGAGCAGCTCCCCCACTCTGGTCGGCGAGGACGACACCGCCGACATCCCGAGAGTGGATCGCTGCCAGAGGTCCTGGTTGCCGACCTCGGCCGCGGCGACCGAGAAACGCCGCCTGCACCCCTCGAGGATCGGGGTGACGACAGCGCGTTTCTCCTTCAGCGAATGGGCCTGCGGCAGGTGGAGCTCGACGGTGAGCGCGGCTACGTGCACGGGCACCCCTCAGGTACGGGGGATCTCCCGCTCCTCGAAGGTCTCGATGACGTCACCTTGCCGCAGGTCCTGGTTGTTGGTCAGACCGATCCCGCACTCGAAGCCGGCGGCGACCTCCCGGACGTCCTCCTTGAACCTCCGGAGGGAAGTGATCGCACCTTTCCAGATGATGATCCCGTCGCGAAGGAAACGGACCTTCGACCCGCGGGTGATCGCCCCGTGGCGTACGTAGCAGCCGGCCACCGCCCCGATCCGGGGGATGCGGAAGACCTCCCGCACCTCGGCGTCGCCGGTCACGACCTCCTCGTACTCGGGCTGGAGCATCCCGACCATCGCGCTCTCGATGTCCTCGAGGAGCTTGTAGATGATCTCGTAGGTCCGGACCTCCACGTCCTCGGCTTCGGCCAGGTCGCGCGCGCCCCGGTCGGGCCGGACGTTGAAACCGATGATCGTGGCGTTGGACGCGGCGGCGAGGGTCACGTCGTTCGCGGTGATCCCCCCGACCGCCCGGTGGACGAAGGAGAGCTTGACCTCGTCACGCTCCAGCTTGCGCAGGCTCTCCGAGACAGCCTCCAGCGATCCTTGGGTGTCGGCCTTGAGCACCAGGTTGAGGGTGGCGGTCTCCCCCCTCTGGATCTGCTCGAAGATGTCCTCGAGCTTGGCACCGGTCCCGGTCGCCGACGAGGTACGTCGCATGCCCGCTACCCGGGAGCGCTGCTCACGCTGCTCCGCGATGTCGCGGGCGGTGCGGCCCTTCTCCACCACTCGCAGCTCGTCGCCGGCCTCGGGGACGGTGTCGAAGTTGAGCACCAGGACCGGCATCGACGGCGGGGCCTCCTTGACGTTGTCCCCCCGATCGTCGATCAGCGCCTTGACCCGACCCCAGGCGGCGCCGGCGACCACGGAGTCACCGACCCGGAGGGTCCCGGACTGCACGATCACCGTCGCTACGGGGCCCTGGCGCGCGTCGAGGTTGGCCTCGAGGACCACTCCCCGGGCTCGCCCCTCGGGGTTGGCGGTCAGCTCCTCGAGCTCGGCGACCAGGAGCACCTGCTCCAATACGTCGTCGACCCCGAGGTTCTGCAGCGCGGAGACCTCGACCATGATCGTGTCGCCCCCCCACGACTCGGGGACCAGGCCCAGCTCGGAGAGCTGCTGCATCACCCGGTTGGGGTCGGCGTCCTCCCGGTCGATCTTGTTGATGGCGACGATGATCGGCTTGCCGGAGGCCTTGGCGTGGGCCAGGGCCTCGCGGGTCTGGGGCATCACCCCCTAGGAGGCGGCGACCACCAGGATGACGATGTCGGTCACTTCGGCGCCACGGGCCCGCATCGAGCTGAACGCCTCGTGGCCGGGGGTGTCGATGAAGGTGATCGGTTTGCCCTGGCACTCGACCTGGTAGGCGCCGATGTGCTGGGTGATGCCACCCGCCTCGCCGGCGACGACGTTGCTCTCCCGGATCCGGTCGAGGAGCAGGGTCTTGCCGTGGTCGACATGGCCCATCACGGTCACCACCGGCGGACGCGGCCGCAGGGCCTGCTCGTCCTCGGCTTCGTCGTCACCGAAGTACTTCGCCTGGAGCTCGGCCTCCTGCTCCTCGCCGGGGTCCACCAAACGGACCTGGGCGCCGAGCTCGGCGGCGAACAGCTCGATCATGTCGTCGGTGAGCGACTGCGTGGCGGTGACCATCTCGCCCTGCTCGAACAAGAAACGCACCACGTCGGCACCGGAACGGTTGAGCTTCGGCCCGAGCTCCTGGGCGGTCGCGCCACGCTCGACGATCACCTCGTCTGCGGGTACCGGCGCGTCGGTGGGCGTGTAGTGGGTGAGCTCCTGAGCCTCGAGCTCCTCGACCGGCCGACGCCTGCGACCGGGCCGGCGGCGGGCGCCACCCGGGCGACCCCCGCGACCCCCACCGAAGCCACGCCCACCGGGGGGACCTCCGGCGCCGGGGGGACCACCAGGACCGCCGCCCGGGCGGCCACGACCGAAACCGCCGCCCGGCGACGGGGGGACGGACCGCTGACCGGTGAACCCAGCCCCGGGACGCGGGGTCCCGGGACGCCCTCCCGGGCCTCCCGGCCGGCTCCCGGGCGCGCCAGGGGCACCTCCCGGAGGGGTACGACGTCCGGGAGGGGGCGGGATCGGCTTGCCCGACTGGGAGATCGGCGGGCGGCGCAGGCCGGGCGGGGGCGGGATCGGCTTGCCCGACTGGGAGGTGGGCGGGCGAACCCCGCCCGGAGCCGCCTGCGGTCCTCCAGCACCCGGGGCGGGCTGGCGACCAGGGGCGGGCGTAGCGGGGCGCTGGGGACCGTCGGGTCGGCTCGGGGCGGGCGACGCCACCCCGGGCGCCGGAGCACCCGGACCGCCGGTGCTCGAAGACGGGGCGGCGGCAGCCGGCTGCTCCATCCCGGCGGGACGGGACGGGGCGGGGCGGGGCGCTGGTGTCGGCCGCGGCGGCAGCGGCCGGGAGCCGGGCCCACCCGAGGGACGACCCAGAGGACCGGTCCCGCCAGGGCGACCCGTGACCGCCGGCTCCGAAGCTGACCGTGGCTCGCCGGCCGGAACCCGCCCGCTCCCCGGACCGGGGCGTGGAGAGCCCGGCGACCCGATGTCGGCGCCGCCGGCCGGAGCGGCGGAGCTCTCCGCGGAGCGCTCGGCTACCGGTAGATCCGGGCTCGGGGCGACCTGGGTCGGGGCGCCCGGGACCGGGGTCGGGGTGCTCGGGCCCGGGGTCGGCTCACCGGTGGCGGCCGCCGGAACCTCGACCGGCGAGCTGACCGGATCCGGGGAGCCGGGCGCGTTCCGGCCGGCGAGGGGTGCTGTCTCGGGAGCACGGGCACCAGGGGGCCGGCTGCTCACGATCTGGGCGCCCGAGGGGCGCTCGGGGCGCGTCGGCTCGCCGGGGAGCTCGGTCGCTGTCGGAGTGACGGCACCGCTGCCG
>JAKABK010000063.1 GCA_021796905.1 Actinomycetes bacterium | reverse complement strand
CCACCGCTGCCTGCCAGTGCTCGACGGCCACCCTCGGCACGACCAACGCTCCGGAGCCGATGGCGCCGATGCCCCCGGCGGCGAGGACGGCGCCGGTCGCCAGCGGCGACGCCCCGAGCGCTCGCCGGCTGAGCAGCACCACCGCCAGGACGGTCCCGCCGCTCTGCAGGTTCATCGCGACGGTGACCGCCAGCAGGAGGCGCTGATCGCGGTCCCCGACCAGCCGGCCGACCCCACCGGGACGCCCCCCGCCGGCCGGTGGCTCGCGAGACCCGGATCACCGGGCCGGTGTCGCAGGGCCATGAGCACGATCACGCCGGCCAGAGCGCACGACAGCCCGTCGATCCCCAGGGCCGGAGGCGCTCCCAGAGCGCCGAGGACGACGCCGGCGAGGACCGGCCCGGCGAGGGTGGCGGTGGTCGACGACCTCGACCCGCAAGGCGGAACACGACCAGCACGGCCAGCGACGCCCCGGTCCCGGCGACCGCCAGGCCCAGGCCGGCGAAGGCCAACGCCTGCAGGCCGTTCGCCGCGCCAGCTACGGTCCGGCAGCGGCCCCCCGGGCCAGCACGAGGGCCGCCACCAGGACCGGCACGCCGACAGCGGCAGAGACCCCGGCAGTGTCCCAGGCGCTGTGGGTGACATCCAGGGCCACCACCGGCAACGCCAGCTCACCGAAGCGGTCCCCGAGGATCGACCCACCGGCGGCAACCACGAGCCACCCCTCGCGCCGCAGACCCGCCGTCTCCACCCACGCGACCTGCACAGGACAGGGAGGGACACGCCGGGCCAAGAGCCTCCAGCCCCGCCCGAGGCCCGGCGACGAACCCAGCCAGCACGGGCTACTGCCTGCCCGGAGCCCGGTGACAGAGAGGGAACGGTGCCGGCTGCGTTGCTCGCCGAGGGTTGGGGTGGCGACCGGCGAGCGAAACTGCCCGGGCTGCTGAGGGATGGTCAGAGACCCGTACCACACCCACGCCCGAGCGGTCGGTGCTCCGACCTCTGGGGCGACGCGGCGAACCGTGCCCCCGCTCGGCATTGGGCGGTGTTCCCTCGATCGGGGCGGAGCCTGGCGGACGACAACAAGGGTGCGGCCCGCCAGCCCGAACCCGCGACCGACGCCGACACCGACACCGAGCGGTGCTCGTTTGGGCGGGTGCGCAGTGAGCAGCGCCGGGCCGGACGGGTCCGGTGCGCTACTCGGGTGCCGCTGCCACCGCTGGAGCGACGGGCTGGACCGGGGCCCCTTCGCGCACATCGGTGCCCTACCCCCGGCCGCTCCGCCCACCCACGGTGCCCAGCCGGGGACCCGCCCCCGGGCAGCGGTAGGGTCTCGGGCGATGGCCGCCCACCGACGGCTGCTCGCGTCGCTCGCCGCTCTGCTGGCCGCGGTCGGCCTGGCCGCCTGCGGCGGCCCTCCCCGCCCGGCACCAGGCGCCCTCCTCCGGGTTGCCCGGGCGACCCTCGACCGGACGCCGGCGCTGCGCTTCTCGCTCTCGAGCAGCGGGGTGAGCGGCCCGGGCGTGGACCTGGTCGGCGGTCGGGGCGAGCTCGTCCGCCCCGATGCGCTAGAGGGCACCTTCCAGGTGAGCACCTCGGGGGTGCAAGTGAGCGTGAAGGTGATCGCCGTCGGCTCGCGGTTCTGGGCGGTGCTGCCCTTCCGTAGCTCCTACAGCCGGGTCGACCCGGCCCAGTTCGGCCTGACCGACCCGGGCGAGCTGCTCTCCCCGACCCGTGGGCTCGCCACCCTGCTGACCGACATGGCCTCAACGGTCCGCTACCAGCCGTCGGTCCGCCTCGACGGGGAGCTGCTCTACGCAGTGGCTGGGAACGTGCCCGGATCGAAGATCCCGGTACTTCCGGACGCCGACCCTTCCCGACCGGTGCGCCTCACCGTCTACATCGACCCCACCTCGCACCAGGTCCGCCAGGTGATCCTTGGCGGCCCATTCACCTCGGAGCGCACCTCGCAGTACACCGTGGACCTCACCGGCTACGGGACCCACGCGACGATCTCCCCACCGGGCTGAGACCGCAGTGAGCGCCACCCTGACCGAGACGGGTGGGCGGCGCAGGCTCGCGTTCGCCACCGCTGCTGTCCTGCTCGGAGCCGCCGACACCTACGTGGTGGTCGTCGCCCTGCCGGCGATCATGGACGGGGTCGGGGTCGGTATAGACCACTTGCAGCGGGCGACGCCGATCATCTCGGGTTACCTACTCGGCTACGTCGCGGTCCTGCCGCTCATCGGCCGGCTCTCCGACCAGGTCGGCCGGCGACCGGTCCTCGTCGGCTGCCTGTCCGCCTTCGCCGCCGGGTCGCTCGTGACCGCCACCGCCCGGTCCTTGTCCCTGCTCGTAGCCGGCCGGGCGCTCGCCGGCCTCGGCGGCGGCGGCCTGGTGCCGGTCACGCTCGCCATCGTCGCGGACGGCTGGCCGGTCGAAAGGCGCGGCCTGCCCCTCGGGGTGGTGAGCGGCGTCCAGGAGCTCGGCAGTGTCCTCGGTCCGCTCTACGGCGCCGCGGTGGTCGCCGTCGCCGGATGGCGATGGATCTTCTGGCTCAACCTGCCCCTCGCCGCCGGGGTCGTCGTCGGCTACAGCTGGACGCGGCCCCAGCCGAGCGCTCCTGCTCGACCGACGTACCGGCGCGACCTGCTCGGCGGTGCGCTCCTCGTGGTAGCGCTCGGCGCGCTCGTCCTCGCGTTGGCCGCCCCGCCGTCGCTCGCCGACGGGGTCGTCACCGGGGTGCTGTACTCATCCGGTCTCGTCTCTGGTCCCTGGTCGGTTCTCACCACCCCGATCGCCCTGATCGGCTTCGCTGGCCTCCTGGCCTTCGTGGCCTGGGAGACCTCGGCGCCGTCGTCGGTCCGGACCTTGCTGCCGGTACGGTCGCTCCCCCGGGCTCTAGCGGTGGTCGACCTACCGGGCGCAGCCCTGCTCGCCGGCGTACTCGGCTGCGTGGTGGTCGTCTTCTCCACCACCGACGCCAGCCGTCAGGTCGTCGCGTCGAGCGCCCCGGAGCTCGGCCCGGCAGCGGTGGTCCTCGTGGCCGCGCTGGTCTGGCGGCAGCGGAACGCTCCGGCGCCGCTGCTCGACCCGGCGGTCCTAGGACCGCGCCGGTCGTGGGGGGCGTGCGTCGCGAGCCTGCCGATCGGGGCGGCGTTGATGGCCACCCTGGTGGACGTCCCGTTCTTCGCCCGGGCGACGATCTTCCCGGGCTCCCAACTGGGCGCGGCTGCGGTACTGCTCCGGTTCCTCGTCGCTGTACCGGTCGGGGCGGTGCTCGGCGGTCTGCTGGTCCGCCGCCCCGGACGCGAGGCGTCGGTCGCGACCGCGGGCATGATCGTCGCCGCTGTTGCGCTCGCTTCGATGGCCACCTGGTCGGCGTCGTCCCTCTCGACCCACCTCGGGAGCCTGCCCTTCGGGGCGAGCGATATCGAACTGGTCGCCGCCGGGCTCGGGTTCGGCTCCGCGATCGCCCCGGTCAACGCAGCGGTCCTCGCGGCGGTACCCACCAGTTTCCAAGGGCTCGCCACCAGTCTGGTGGTCGTGTCCCGCACCGTCGGCATGCTCGTCGGCGTCTCCGCTCTCACCGCCGTCGCACTGCACCGCTTCTACCTCACAGCCCGCCGGATCCCCTCCCCGCTCCGGATCTGCCCGTCGGACGAGGCGACCTGCCCCGCCTACCAACGCTTGGTGACCACCGCAGTGATCCGGGAGCTGCACACCGTCTTCGCCGGAGCGGCGGCCTGTGCAGCGCTCGCTGCGGTCCTGGCTCTGGTGCTCCTGCGCCCGGCCGGGGAGCATTGAAGCTCCGGCGAGCCTCGGCGCTCAGCAGGACGAAGCCGGGCAGGCGTGGCACCGCCCGGGTCGAGCGCGACGCGCACCGGGGTCCCGGGCCGCCGGGGGTCGCCGTGGGTGATCCCGGCGAGGCGGTGACCGCGGCGGTCTCCGCCCTGTGCTCTTCAGCCCTGCTCGCGCAGTGCGGAGCCGGCGACCATCGCCGGTGGTGCCGCCCGCCGGCGTCGTAGAGCCCTCCGACAGGTCGGTGCAAGCCCGTAGCGGGGCGGGGCGAACTGCACCGGTCGGCCCACGCCCCGGGACCCCTACAGGATCGGCGGGAGCGAAGACCCAGGCCCGGCCGCGGGTGATGTAGACCGCCGTCGACGCCGACTCGCGGACCAAGGTGGAGGTCCCCACCCGGAGCCGGTTGTCGCACAGCTCTGCGTCGCTGCGTCGAACGTCGAGGGAGACCCCAGAGACGACGAGCGGCCACACCCCACAGCTGGCGGACGACAGCTGGCTCAGCTCGACGGACCCGAGACCGCCCTTGCGCCGAGAAGGGGTGGGCCGGAGGCGAGCGGGCCGACTTGCATGCGGACATCGGGACGGCGAGCTCGACGAGCGGCGGAGGAGAGAAGAGATCACCGCCCCGAGGATCGGGGCCCCGAGGTCGGCTGCGAAGAACCCCCACACGGCCGTCGCCACGCAGGCGCCCGCACCACTGACCAGGTCGCGCAGCCGGGTCGGCCGGCTCCGGACCGGCGGGCGACAGACAGAGCAGGAGCAGGCGCGACACGCGGGTGACCGGTACCGGAGTGACAAGAGAGCCTCCGTGGGACCCGACAGGACCGGGCTGGTCGTACCGACGTCGCCCTCCTACCTCGCCGATGATCTCCCCGATGTCTCCCGAACCGGCTGGGCGCCAGCGCCAGGCGGCAGGCCCGAGCCTCACCCGCCCAGTTGACGCCGCCTCGGCCGAAGGGTCCGATCGGGTCGAACCTCGACGTCGGTCCCCGCTAGGGCAGCTGCCCGTTGGAGCACCCCGTCGAGCATCGCCTCGGTCAGACGACCGGTGAAGGTGTTCTGCTGGCTCGGGTGGTAGCAGCCGAGCAGGGTCCGCCCGCCGGTGAGGGCAGCCTCTGCCCCGTGCCCGAAGGCCGGCTTGGGAGCCAAGCCCTCCAGTCGGCAGCACGCGTCCCACCCGAAACCGCCGAGGGCGACCAGCACGACGACGTCGGCGAGAAGATCCAGTTCACGGCGCAGGAACGGCAGGCAGCGGTCGCGCTCGGCGGTGGTCGGCTTGTTGGCCGGCGGTGCGCAGCGCACCGCCGCCGACACCCACGCCCGGTTGAGCACCAGCCCGTCGTCGCGATCGGTGCTGGTCGGCTGGTTGGCGAACCCGCTGCGATGCAACGCCGCGAACAGCCAGTCCCCACTCCGGTCCCCGGTGAAGACCCTGCCGGTGCGGTTGCCCCCGTGGGCCGCCGGCGCCAAGCCGACCACCGCCACCCGGGCTGCCGGGTCGCCGAAACCGGGCACCGGCCGCCCCCAGTAGCTCTGGTCACGGAACGCAGCCCGACGGGTGGTAGCGACCTCCTCCCGCCACGCCACCAGGCGTGGACAGGCCCGGCAGGAGACGATCTCGCGCTCGAGGTCGTCGAGAGCGGCGGGCAAGCTCACCCTCCCACACTAGGTTGGCCACCCATGCCGTCCCCCAGCCGCCCCAAGCCACCCCCGGCGACTCTCGTGCTGTTCGTCCGTCACGGCACTACGCCGACGACCGGCCAGGTCCTGCCCGGGCGCGCCAAGGGCCTCCACCTCTCCGACACCGGCCGCGCCCAGGCGGAGGCCGTCGCGACCCGGCTCGCCGAGTGGACCGGTACAGCGGCGCCGGCGCCGTCACCTCCCCCGCGGGGAGCAGGACGAGGGCCGGGCCGCTCGGGCCGGGCACCGAGGCGACCCTTGGTCGGCGCGGTGTACGCCTCCCCGCTCGAGCGGACCAGGGAGACCGCTACACCGATCGCCAGAGCCCTCGGGCTCCCCGTCACCACCGAGCGCGGTCTGCTCGAGTGCGACTTCGGGGCGTGGACCGGCGCCGACCTGCGCGAGCTCGCCAGAGCCCCGGAGTGGGTCACGGTCCAGCGCTACCCGAGCGGCTTCAGGTTCCCCGACGGGGAGTCCTTCGTCGGGATGCAGCGCCGGATGATCGAGACCGTCGCCGGACTGTGCTCCCGACACCGGGGTGAGACGATCGTCGCGGTGTCCCACGCCGACCCGATCAAGGCGGTGGTCGCCGACGCCCTCGGCACCCACCTCGACCTGTTCCAGCGGATCGTCGTCTCTCCGTGCTCGGTGACCGCGATCAGCTACGCGCCGACCGGTCCGAGCGTGCTCGCGGTCAACTCGACCAGTTCGCTGAGCGAGCTGCGACCGTCATGAGCGACTCTTTCGAGATGGCCGACGCCGACCGGCTCACCGTCGGCACGGTCGGGGAACCGGGTAGGCGGGTGTTCTACCTCCAAGCCGGTGAGGCTGGCCGGACCGTCACCCTGAAGGTCGAGAAGCAGCAGGTCGCGGTGCTCGCCCAGGCGGTGATCGAGCTGCTCTCGGACCTTCCCGCCCCCGAAGCGGTCCCCGCCGCCGGGGAGCTGCTCGCTCCCGTCGAGGCGTCCTGGGCGATCGGGGCGATGCAGATCGCCTACGACCAGGACGCCGACCGGCTGGTCCTGGTCGCCCAGGAGCTGCTCGTCGACGAGGACGCCGACCCTGACGACGCCGCCGTCGGGCGGCTCCGCTTCACCCGGGAGCAGGGTGCCGCCCTGGTGGCCCGCAGCCAGGAGCTGGTCGAGGCCGGCAGGCCGCCCTGCCCGTGGTGCGGCCATCCCCTCGACCCCTCAGGGCACTCGTGTCCCCGGACGAACGGTCACCGGCCCCCGACGCTGTGAGCGTGCTGGCCTCCGGTCGCCTCGAGATCGAGGGGCGGATGCCCTGGAGCAGCAACGGCACGTTCCTCTGTTCGGTCGGGGAGGCCGTCGACGAGGCCGGCACCCCCCAGCTCGCCGCCATCTACAAGCCGTTGCGGACCGAGCGGCCGCTGTGGGACTTCCCGGGCGGCCTCTACCGCCGTGAGATCGCCGCCTACGAGCTGGCCTCCCAGCTCGGCTGGCGTCTAGTTCCCGAGACCGTGGAACGAGCCGACGCTCCCCTCGGCGTCGGCTCCTTGCAACGCTTCGTCGTCGCCGACTTCGAGCAGCACTATTTCACCCTGCTCGACGACGAACGCCACCACCGCAGCCTCAGGCGCATGGCGGTCTTCGACGTCGTCGCCAACAACGCCGACCGCAAGGGGGGACACTGCCTGATCGACGGCGAGGGGACGATCTGGGGGATAGACCACGGGTTGTGCTTCCATCCCGAACCGAAGCTACGGACCGTGATCTGGGACTGGGCCGGCGAGCGCATCGAGGATGACCTGCTCGCCGATGTCGCCCGACTGGTCGCTTCGGGACCTTCCGACGCCCTCACCCGTTGGTTGGAGCCCGACGAGCTCGACGCGCTCGTCGCCCGGGCGGAGCGGCTCCTGCGGCGGGGTCGCTTCCCGGCGCCGCGGAGCGACCGACCGTACCCCTGGCCGCTCGTCTAGAGCGGTCCGGAGCCGGTCACCGGCGCCTACCGGGAGCGGGCCTGGAGGCTCTCGATCAGTTTCGGAAGGACCTTGTTGACGTCGCCGACCACGCCCAGGTCGGCGATCGAGAAGATCGGGGCCTCCTGGTCCTTGTTGATCGCGATTATGTTCTTCGCTCCCTTCATGCCGACCATGTGCTGGGTGGCGCCGGAGATACCCGCTGCGATGTAGACCGTCGGCTTGACCGTCTTGCCGGTCTGGCCGACCTGGTGGGAGTAGGGCACCCACCCGGCGTCGACGATCGCCCGCGACGCTCCGGCCGCGCCGTGCAGGAGACCGGCGAGCTGCTCGATCATCCGGTACCCGTCGGCTGCGCCGAGACCCCGCCCGCCGGAG
The DNA here is from genome assembly GCA_021796905.1 of Actinomycetes bacterium. Classification (GTDB taxonomy): domain Bacteria; phylum Actinomycetota; class Acidimicrobiia; order Acidimicrobiales; family Palsa-688; genus JAKAQB01. The sequence goes on along the minus strand of JAKABK010000063.1, from coordinate 133 downwards.
ACGACCGCCGCCGCCTCGTCGAGCGGCGGTCCTTCGCGCTCCTCGACGTGACGCTCGACGATGCGCGCGGCGCCGGTGGCACCGAGCTCCGGCACCTCCCAGGTGTCGACGGTCGCCGGAGCCCCACCGGAGT
>JAKABK010000062.1 GCA_021796905.1 Actinomycetes bacterium | reverse complement strand
GCGGCGGGGGGGTGGGGGGTGGTCGGCCGGCGAGCACGGCGTCGACCCGGGTGACGAGCCTGTCGAGGAGGGCGGCTTTCCAAGGCGTCCACGCGCTCGGCCCGGTGGCGCGGGCGTCGGCCTCGCTGAGCGCGCCGAGCAGCGCGAGGGTCTCCCGGTCGCCGACGGCCGCGGCGACCGTCTCGATGGTGGCCGGGTCGTCGAGGTCCCGGCGGGTCGCGACCTCGGGTAGCAGCAGGTGGTGGCGGACCATCGAGGTGACGACCCGGGAGTCCTCCGCGTCGAGGCCGATCCTCGGGGCGAGCCGCTCCACCAGGGCGACACCGGCGTCGGTGTGGTCACCGACCCCGCGTTTGCCGATGTCGTGGAACAACGCGCCGAGCAGGAGCAGGTCCGGGCGGTCCACCCGCCGGGTGAGGGTCGCGGCGTGGGCGACGGTCTCGAGCAGGTGGCGGTCGACGGTGAAGCGGTGGTAGGCGTTGCGTTGCGGGCGGTTCCGCACCGCTTCCCACTCGGGTAGCAGCGAGACGACCACACCTTGGTGGTCGAGGGTCTCCCAAGCCGGGATCGCCATCCTGCCCGCACCGAGGAGCCTGGAGAACGCCTGGAGCAGTTCGGGGGGCCAGCGTCGCTCAGGTGGGCTCGCGCAGCGGGCCAGCGCGCCGAGGAGCGGGACCGACATCTCGAGGCCCAGTTCGACCGAGGCGGCCGCGGCGCGCAGCGCGAGGGTCGGGTCGGCGGCCGGGTCGGCGCCGTAGGCGAGGGTGACCTCGCCGTCACGGACCACCAGGCCCGGCTCGATCGGGTCCGCGACCCACCCGGTCCCGGGTCGCCGGCCCCTCCGGCCCCTCCGGGCCGGCCGGGCCACCCGCCGCCACGCCTGGTCGCTCGCCCAGGACACCTCCCGCCCGGCGTCGGCCAGGTCCGCCATCAGGGTGTCTGCGTCGGTCCCGAGGGCGCCGGCGACGGCGTCCTGGTCCTGGAGCGCGAGGCGGTCCGAGGGTCTGCCGGTGGTCCTCTGCAGCTCCACCCGGGTGTCGGTGAGGACCCTCACCGCCCGCTCCAATCCGGTGCCGACCGGCTCGAAGGCGCCTCCGAGGCGTCCGAGGGCGGTGAGCAGATGGGCGTCGCGCAGACCGCCCCGGCTGTCCTTCAGGTCCGGCTCGAGTAAGAACGCGAGGTCCCCGCTCGCTCCGTGACGATCCGCGACCCGGTCGCGCAGCGCCGGCAGCCACTGGCGCGCCCGGGCGTCCCACTTGGCGGTGGCCGCCTGGGCGGCCTCGGAGCCGAGGGCGGCGCTGCCGGCGACGGTCCGGGCGTCCAACCATCCGACGGCGACCCGCAGGTCGCTGTCCATCGCCGCTCCCACCTCCCGGAGGCTGCGGACCGCGTGGTCGAGGCGTACACCGGAGTCCCACACCGGGTACCAGATGGCGTCGGCGACCCGCCCGATGTCGGCCCGGTTGCGGTGCACCAGCACCAGGTCGAGGTCGCTGCCGGGGGCGAGCTCCCCCCTGCCGTAGCCGCCGACGGCGACCAGCGCGACATCCGACACCGCTTCGCCGCAGGCGAGCCCGAACAGCTCCCGCAGCCAGGCGTCGGTGATCGCGGCGAGCTCGACGGCGAGGTCGCGACCCCGCAGGTCGCTGCGGGCGAGCAGCGCCGCCCGGGCCGCCCGCAGCATCAGGCGAGGATCTGCTTGTCCTTCACCGCCAGGCGGTCGTCGAGGCTGTAGACGATCGGTTCGCCGGTGGGGACCTCGACCCCGGTGATCTCCTCGTCCGAGATCCCCTCCAGGTGCTTGACCAGCGCCCGGAGGCTGTTGCCGTGGGCGACGACGAGGGTGCAGCGCCCGGCGAGGACGGCGGGGGCGATCCGGTCCTGCCAGTAGGGCAGCATCCGGGTGACCACGTCGGCGAGGCACTCGGTGGCCGGCACCACCTCCGGCCCGATCCCGGCGTAACGGGGGTCGCCGGAGACGTCGTAGTCGCCGCCCGCCTCCATCGGCGGCGGTGGGGTGGCGTAACCCCGTCGCCACGCGACGAACTGCTCCCGTCCGTGGCGGGATTCGGTCTCGGCCTTGTCCAGACCGGTGAGCGCTCCGTAGTGGCGCTCGTTCAGCCGCCAGTGCCGCTCGACGGGCAGCCACGACCGGCCGAGCTCATCCAACAGCAGGTTGGCGGTGCGCACCGTTCGGGTGAGCACCGAGGTGAACACCAGCTCCGGTTCGAGCCCCGCGGCGCCGAGCAGTCGGCCGGCCCGACGGGCCTCCTCCTCCCCTGCAGGGGACAGGTCCACGTCCCACCAACCGGTGAAGCGGTTGTCGAGGTTCCAGAGGCTCTGACCGTGGCGTACCAGCACGAGGGTCCCCATGTCCCCCGAGGCTACCCCCCACCGGAATATCCACCCCTTCGCCGAGGTTTCCTCAGTCGACTGCACTCAACTTCGTTAGCATGTCAGCCTGTGATCCGAACGGGTCCAGCAATGTCCCCCCAACCCTACGGAGGCCCCAACCATGCCCAAGGCCGTCGGAATCGACCTCGGCACCACCAACTCGGTCGTCAGCGTCCTCGAGGCGGGCGAGCCGACCGTGATCCCCAACGCCGAAGGGGCGCGCACCACCCCGTCGGTGGTCGCCTTCTCCAAGTCCGACGAGGTCCTCGTCGGGGAGGTCGCCAAGCGCCAGGCGATCACCAACCCGGACCGCACGATCCGCTCGGTGAAGCGGCACATGGGCGACAACTCCTGGCACATCGACATCGACGGGAAGAAGTACAGCCCCCAGGAGATCTCCGCCCGGATCCTCCAGAAGCTGAAGCGTGACGCCGAGAGCTACCTCGGCGACAGCGTCACCCAGGCGGTGATCACCGTCCCCGCCTACTTCGACGACGCCCAGCGGACCGCCACCAAGGAGGCCGGGCAGATCGCCGGGCTGGAGGTGCTGCGGATCATCAACGAGCCGACCGCCGCCGCCCTCTCCTACGGGCTCGACAAGGAAGAGGACCAGACGGTGCTGGTCTTCGACCTCGGGGGTGGGACCTTCGACGTGTCGGTGCTCGAGATCTCCGAGGGGATCTTCCAGGTGAAGTCGACCAGCGGCAACACCCACCTCGGCGGCGACGACTGGGACCAGCGGGTGATCGACTGGTTGGTGAAGAGCTTCAAGGACACCGAGGGGGTGGACCTCTCGGCGGACAAGATGGCCGTCCAGCGGCTGAAGGAGGCGGCCGAGAAGGCCAAGATCGAGCTGTCCTCGGTGCAGGAGACGACGATCAACCTGCCGTTCATCACCGCGACCAGCGACGGGCCCAAGCACCTCGACCTGAAGCTCACCAGGGCCAAGTTCCAGGAGCTGACCGCCGACCTGGTGGAGGCCTGCCGGGGTCCCTTCGAGCAGGCGATCAAGGACGCCGGGCTCACCAAGGACAAGATCGACCACGTGGTGCTGGTCGGCGGCTCGACCCGGATGCCGGCGGTGCAGGACCTGGTCCACGGCCTGACCGGCAAGGACCCCCACAAGGGCGTCAACCCCGACGAGGTCGTCGCCGTCGGCGCCGCGATCCAGGCCGGCGTGCTGAAAGGTGAGGTCAAGGACGTCCTGTTGCTCGACGTCACCCCCCTGTCGCTCGGTATCGAGACCAAGGGAGGGGTGATGACCAAGTTGATCGAGCGGAACACGACCATCCCCACCAAGCGCTCCGAGACCTTCACCACCGCCGAGGACGGCCAGCCGTCGGTCGAGATCCACGTCCTGCAGGGGGAGCGGGAGATGGCGATGTACAACAAGACCCTCGGCAAGTTCCAGCTGGTCGACCTGCCTCCCGCGCCGCGTGGCGTGCCGCAGATCGAGGTCACCTTCGACATCGACGCCAACGGCATCGTGCACGTCTCGGCCAAGGACCGGGCGACCGGCAAGGAGCAGTCGATGACCATCACCGGCCAGAGCTCGCTCAACCGGGACGAGATCGAGCGGATGGTCCGGGACGCCGAGGCCCACGCCGCCGACGACCGTCGCCGGCGGGAGGAGGCCGAGATCCGCAACCAGGCGGACAGCCTCGTCTACCAGACCCAGAAGATGCTGAAGGACCAGGCGTCGAGCTTCTCGGGGACCGAGAAGGAGACCGTCGAAGCGGACCTTTCGAGCCTGGAGGAGGCGCTCGCCGGGAGCGACCTCGAGGTGATCAAGACCGCCACCGAGAAGCTCGCATCCGGGGTCCAAGAGCTCGGCAAGAAGCTCTACGAGGCGGCGGCGGCGAGCACGTCGGGGACGCCGGGTGGTGACGGGACCGGACCCGGGACCCCCGCGGCCGACGACGAGGTCGTCGACGCCGAGATCGTCGACGAGGGCCAGGGATCGTGAGCGGGGACACCAGCGAGCCGTTGGAGGAGGTGACCGTCGAGGAGGTCGCTGACGGGGTCGGCACCGGCGGGGTCGGCACCGGCGGGGAGGGTGCCGGGGAGCCGGCGCCGGCGGCCGCGGCCGGCTCGGCGGCGCCGGCGGACGGTCCGCACGGCCCCGACGCCTCCAGCGTTGGGGCCGACCCCGTCCCGGGTGGTGACGGACCGCCCGGCGCCGGCGAGGCACCCGAGGAGCAGTCGGAGGCCGTCGAGGCCGACGGTGACGCCGACGGGATCACCGGCGAAGTGGACCTGCTCGGTCGGGCCCTACGCGAACGCGACGACTACCTCGACGCGCTCCGCCACCTCCAGGCCGACTTCGAGAACTATCGCAAGCGGGTCGCCAAACAGCAGGCCGACCTGTCGGCGCGCGCCGCTGAGTCGCTGGTAGAGAAGCTCCTCCCGGCTCTCGACGTCGCCGACCTGGCCGTCGCCCACGGGGCGAGCGGAGAGGTCGAGCAGGTCTGGAAGGCGTTGCTCGACGCGCTCGAGCGGGAGGGCCTGGAGCGGATCGAGCCGCTCGCCGGGCGGGGCTTCGACCCGACCCTGCACGACGCCGTCGCCCACGAGGAGGGCGACGGCGGCGGTCAGGAGGTCGCCGAGGTCCTCCGGGCGGGCTACTCCTGGAAGGGCCGGGTCCTGCGTCCCGCCATGGTGAAGGTGCGGGGCTGATCCCCGATGGCTCCCCAGCGCGAGTGGTTCGAGAAGGACTACTACCGGGTCCTCGGGGTGGCGCCCTCGGCTACCGCCAAGGAGATCGCCAAGAAGTACCGGGAGCTCGCGAAGAAGTACCACCCCGACGCCCATCCCGGCTCGGAGGAGCGTTTCAAGGAGATCTCCGCCGCCTACGACGTGCTCGGTGACGCCGCGCGCCGCAAGGAGTACGACGAGGTCCGCCGGGCGGCGGCGGTCGGGAACCCTTTCGCCCGGGCGGGGGCCGGGACCGCCCCGGGGCCCGCTGGCGCGGCCGGTGGGTTCCGGGTCGACGACCTCTCGGACCTGATCGGCAACATCTTCACCCGCAACGGGCGGCGCGGATCGAGCGCGGGTGCCCCGACCGGAGGCCCCCAACGCGGCGCCGACCTCGATGCCGCGCTCAACCTGGCGTTCCTCGACGCGGTCCACGGGGTGACCACCACGGTCAACGTGACCAGCGAGGTGCCGTGCAGGACCTGCGGGGGCAGCGGTGCGGCACCAGGTTCCCGGCCGATGACCTGCGCGAGCTGCAGCGGAGCGGGAGTGGTCAACGACAACCAGGGGATGTTCAGTTTCAGCCGGACCTGCCCGGTCTGCGGAGGGACCGGCAGGATCGTCGAGAAGCCCTGCCCGACATGTGTCGGTTCGGGCACCGAGACCCGGGCCCGGCAGGTGAAGGTCCGGGTCCCCGCCGGGGTGGAGGACGGTCAGCGCATCCGGTTGAAGAACCGCGGCGCGGCGGGGCGGGGCGGCGGTCCTGCCGGGGACCTTTACGTGACGGTCCACGTGAGCCCCCACCCGGTGTTCTCCCGGCGCGGCAAGGACCTGCAGGTCACCGTCCCGGTCACCTACCCCGAGGCGGTGCTCGGTGCCGAGATAACCGTCCCGACCCTCGACGGGCCGGTCACGCTCAAGGTGCCCGCCGGCAGCCGATCGGGTCGCACGCTGCGCCTCCGGGGCCGGGGGGTGCCGGCCCGCAGCGGCGTCGGCGACCTGCTCGTCACCCTCGAGGTGGCGGTGCCCGCCTCTCCGAGCCCCGAGCAGGCCGACCTGGTGCGCGAGCTGGCCTCGGTCAGTGACGGCGAGGCGCTGCGCGCCGGGCTGTTCGCCAGGAGCGCGTCGTGAGCAGCGGTCAGGCCCACCAGCAGCGCCGGGCGGTCTATGTGATCTCGGTCGCCGCGGAGCTCGCCGGCGTCCACCCCCAGACGTTGCGGATCTACGAGCGCAAGGGCCTGCTCGACCCGGCCCGGACCGTCGGCGGCAGCCGCCGCTACAGCGAGCACGACATCGCGGTGCTGCGCCGGATCCTCGAGCTCACCAACGCCGGGCTCAACCTGGAGGGCGTCAAGCGGGTGATGGAGCTCGAGGCCGAGGTCGAGCGCCTGCGCGGAGAGCTGGATCGGGCCAGGCAGGAAGCAGTTGACGCCGTCGCCCGTACCCACCGCCAGTACCGCCGTGACCTGGTGCCGGTCAAGAACTCCCCGCAGCGTTGGCTCCCCGGCGCCGGGTCCCGCTCCCCCCGCTGAACGGGACCGGGAATATCGGGGCCTTTCCCCAAAGTTGACAACCTCGGACTCAACTTTTACGGAGCGAACGACAGTGCCTCTAGACCCCAACCGCTGGACCCAGAAGACCAACGAGGCGGTGCAGGCCGCGATCGAGTCCGCCCGCCGGGCGAACCACGCCGAGGCCACCCCCGACCACCTCCTCGCCGCGATGCTCGGCCAGGACGGCACCGCCACCCTGCCCACCCTCGAGAAGCTCGGTGTCGCCCCCCTCGCGCTGCGCAACCGGGTCGCCGACACGCTCGCCAAGGTCCCTCGCGCCTACGGCGGCCAGGAGGCCGGCATCGGTCGTGACCTGCGCGACCGTCTGGAGCGCGCCGACGAGGAGCGGACCGGGCTCGGCGACGAGTACCTCTCCGTCGAGCACCTGCTGCTCGCCCTCGCCGATCGTCTCGGCGTGGCGCGCGACGACCTGCTCTCCGCCCTCCGGGAGGTCCGGGGCAGCCACCGGGTGACCAGCCAGAACCCAGAGGGCTCCTACCAGGCGTTGGAGAAGTACGGCCGGGACCTGACCAAGCTCGCCCGGGAGGGCAGGATCGACCCGGTCATCGGCCGCGACGAGGAGATCCGGCGGGTGGTCCAGGTCCTCTCCCGGCGCACCAAGAACAATCCGGTGCTGATCGGCGAGCCCGGTGTCGGCAAGACCGCCATCGTCGAAGGGCTCGCCCGCCGGATCGTCGCCGGCGACGTCCCCGAGAGCCTCCGCGGCAAGCGCCTCGTCGCCCTCGACCTGTCGAGCATGGTCGCCGGCGCCAAGTACCGGGGAGAGTTCGAGGAGCGCCTGAAGGCGGTGCTGAAGGAGATCACCGACTCCGACGGGGAGGTGGTCACCTTCGTCGACGAGCTGCACACCATCGTCGGCGCCGGCGCCGCCGAGGGGGCGATGGACGCCGGGAACATGATCAAGCCGATGCTCGCCCGTGGCGAGCTGCGCCTGATCGGCGCCACCACCTTGGACGAGTACCGCAAGTACGTGGAGAAGGACCCGGCCCTCGAGCGGCGTTTCCAGCAGGTCTACGTCGGTGAGCCGAGCGTGCCCGACACGATCGCCATCCTTCGCGGCCTGAAGGAGCGCTACGAGGTCCACCACGGGGTCCGGATCCAAGACGCCGCGCTGGTCGCCGCCGCGGTGCTCTCGGACCGCTACATCACCGGGAGGTTCCTGCCCGACAAGGCGATCGACCTGGTCGACGAGGCGGCGAGCCGGTTGCGCATCGAGATCGACTCGAAACCGACCGAGATCGACGTGGTCGACCGGCGGATCGCCCAGCTCGAGATCGAGCGGCTGGCGCTCGACAAGGAGACCGACCCGGCTTCGCGCGAGCGGCTCGCCAAGCTCGACCTC
>JAKABK010000061.1 GCA_021796905.1 Actinomycetes bacterium | reverse complement strand
GAGGAGCTCACGGCTGCCGGGGTCTCGGGGAGCACCCGGGGCCGGCGGCTCGACGAGATGCTCGAGGTGCTGCCCGCCCTCCTGCGGGGTGAGCGGGTCCGCCACCACGGCGAGCACGTGAGCGTGGAGGTGCCCGGCCTGAGCCCGGCGATCTCGGTGGTGCCGCCCGTGGCGGTCCGGGGGTCGCAGCGAGGCGGCTCTGGCTCGCGCCGCCCGCTACGGGGACCAGTGGATCGACATGTGGCACGACGCCGAGACGGTGCGCGGCCGCTCCGCTCGCCTGGCCGAGCTCGCCGCCGCCGCCGGTCGTCCGGTCCCCTCGGTGTCGATGCTCGTGTTGGTGAACGTCGACGAGGACCTCGAGCGGGCCCGGGCCGAGGTGGCCGCCGGTCTCGACGGCCAGTACCGCCTGCCGCTTCGGGCGGTGGACCGCTGGACGGCCTACGGGCCCGCCGGCCGGGTCGCCGAGGCGCTGCTCGCCTACCGCGACGCCGGGGTGGGCGAGGTCCTCCTGCTGGCGCTGTCCGCCGACCCGCTCGCCCAGTACGACCGGCTCGCCGAAGTCCGCGAGATGCTGGGGGACGGCGTCGCGTGCTCCTGCAGGCGTCCGTCGGTCGGGGGTGACGGGGGGACGGCGTGAAGGTCTGGTTGATGCTCGGCGGCGGGTCGTGGGAGCGGGACCCGCCACCCCTCGACGCTCGGCCGTCGGAGGGAGGTCGCAGCAGCGGTCGGCGCCGCCGGGTAGGCCGGCCGGGCCAGCACCCGAGGTCCCGGGTCACCGCTCAGCCGACGACCGCGGCCACCACGTTCGAACCGGCACCGTCGACGGTGGCGAAGAAGCGGTTGGTCTTCGAGATGTCGACCCGGACCTCGGCGACGCCGTTGCCCTGTGCCGAGGGGATCGCCTCCGCGGAGGTCTTCGGGAAGAAGCTCTCCGAGCCGAACGGCTCGTCGAAGAGCCGGACCGTGGCGCCAGGGACGTTGGTGGTCACCCGGATGGTGACCTCACCGGGGCCGGTCATCGGGGTCGGGGTGGTGACGAACACCTCGATCGGCGTGTCGGTGATCTCGACCGGTGCCGACGGCTGGGAAGGGGGTCCGACGCCGCTCGGGTCGACCGCGACGACGGTGAAGTAGAACCGTCCTGCGGGGAGCCGGCTGATCGTGGTGCTCGTCGAGCGGGCGAAGACGGTCCTGCCCCGACCCCCGAGGAGATGGGCGGTCACGAAGTAGCCGGTGAGCGGTGTCCCACCGGAGCTGGCCGGCGGGTCCCAGGAGACACTCGCCCGACCCGGCCCGGCGCTGGAAGCGTGTGGGGCGCCCGGAGCACCGGCAGTGGTGGCCGTCGTGGTCGTCGTCGTGGTGGACGACGGCGACGACGCAGTCGGGACCGTCACGGTCAGCGGGGAGGACGTCGGGGAGGTCCAGCCGCCGGCGTTGGTCGCGGCGACCGCGAAGCTGTAGCCGGTCCCGGGCGAGACACCGCTGATCGTCGCCGACGGCGAGGGCGACGAGCCGATCGGGGAGAAGGAGCCGTCGGGTTGTTGCTCGTAGACGACGTAGCTGGCGACGGGGAGGCCACCGTCGCTCGGCGGAGGCTGCCAGGTCAGGTCGATGCTCGCAGCGCCGGTGGTGGCCGCCAAGCCGGTCGGGGGACCCGGCGGGAGGATGTAGGTGTCGCTGAACGCCTGTCCGCCGCCCGACGACCCGCTCGGGGAGCCGGGGGCGGCCAGGATCTTGCCGGCCTGGTCGGCCATGTCGATCTCGTTGGCGGCGGTCATGTCCGTCGCGTACCAGCCGGTCCGGCCGCCGAAGGCCCCGTAGACCCCGGTGCCCTCGAAGTGCACCGAGCCGAAGTCGGCCGGGGAGGTCTGCTGACCGTCGACCGTTGGTGCCTCCTCGATCCACTCGGCTGATGTTCCCGGCCCGGAGTAGGCGAAGTCCTGCTGGAAGGACCAGTTCTCGGTGCTGTCGCTCAGCGCGATGCTCCAGGTCCCGGGCGCCACCTCCGAGACGCTCGCCGACATCCGGTCACCGGGGGCGACCGGGGCGGGGGACCCGCCGGCGGAGACGATGGTCACCGCCGGGGCGGGAAGGATCTCCCACCACGCCGAATAGCCCTGGCCGGGGTCCTGGGCGGTCCCGGTCTGGATCAGGTCGCTGTTGGAAGCCCCGTCGACACCCACCCAGGTGGCCGACGCGGTCCCGGTGGCGCCGGTGACCGCCGGGACCGTCCAGGTCCCCTCGGCCCCCTCGATCCCCGAGCCGGAGGTCACGAGACCCGACCAGTTGGCGCTGTCGGTGGTGTCCGACCGGGGACCGGAGACCATCCGCCGCCCACCTGGTGCCAGGGCGACGGACCCTCGGGCGAGCAGGGCCCGGGAGATCGCCGACGGTCGGGCGAGCGGTCGCGACGCCGTGCCGGTCTGCACCGCGACGGTGCCCACCACCCTGGGCGTGGCTCGCGTCCCGACGGTGCTCGGGCGTGCCGGTACGGTGCTCCGCCGTGGCGGGGGCGCGGTCGCGACGAACGCGACGAGGATCGCCGCGAGGCAGAGTGAGGTCCCGAACGCTGCGCCGCCGCTTCGCCGGGACGCTCCGAGCGGCTGCGGGCTCGTGGGTCGCGTTCGGGGCATCACGACAGGATGGACCTCCGGAGGGCGTTGCGTCCCCCGGTGCCGGGATTTCGGGAAATGGGGAACGCTACCGAGGACCGGAGCGGGACCGCAGCACAGGACACCGCGCCGGCACCTGGCGACGCCTTTCGCGTGGTGGCGGTCACCGAAGGTGGCAGGATCGCAGATGTCGGGCTAGTCTTCGCCGGTCGAAGAGGGGACCAGGCGGATCGACGTCCTCACGAGCCCCTACACGAGGTCAGCGAGAGGGAGGACGACCATGGTCCGGGAGCCGAGCAGGACGGGCTGGTCGCCGGGGTCGAGATCGCGCTGCAAGGGTCCAAGGCGGCTGGTGACGAGCCTGGTCGCGGCGGCGCTGTTCGCCGCCGGCAGCGCCGGGGCCGGCCTGGCTGGTGCACCTGCCGCTGCGGCGGCCCCGATCGTCGCCTCCCGGCCGGCGCTGGCCCGGGTCGCGGCCGCGCCGGCCCGACCGCGGGGGGCGAGGGCCCTCGGGTCGCTCGCCGGCTCGACGACGATCCACGGGGCGATCGCTCTCGACCCGTCCGACCCGGGTGGGCTGTCGAGCTTCGCCACGGCGGTGTCCACGCCCGGCTCGCCGGCCTACCACCACTATCTCGCGCCGGGCCAGTTCCGCTCCCGGTTCGGGCCGAGGCCGGCGACGATCGCCGCAGTGCGCAGCGCACTGCGCTCCGCTGGGGTCAGGGTCACCTCGGTCTCCGCCAACGGGCTGCTGGTCGGCTTCGCCGGGCGCTCGTCTAGGGTCGCGGTCGCTTTCCACACCCACTTCGAGCGCTTCGGTCTGGCGGCAGGCGGGAGTGGCTACGCCGCCGTCACCCCGGCGTCGCTGCCCTCGACGGTCGCGTCGTCGGTGGCGTCGGTCGTCGGTCTCTCCGACTTGTACCACCCTGCCCCGGTGAGCCTGGCGCTGCACGGCCGGATCACCGCAGGGCCCGCTCACCCGAGCCCCTCGGCGTCGCCCGCGTCGAGTGTCCCGGCGTCGGGCGGGCCGGCCGCGTGCCCGGCGGCCAGAGCCGCGGCCTCCAGCTACGGGGGGCTCACTGACACCCAGATCGCCTACTCCTACGGGATGAACCCGCTGTTCCGCGCCGGGGACAACGGCTCCGGACAGACCGTTGCGGTCTACGAGCTCGAGCCGTTCAACCGGGCGGACATCACCACCTTCGACACCTGCTACTTCGGCGCTGCGGCCGCGGCGGCGATGAGCAGCCGGCTCCACGTGGTGCCGGTCGACGGTGGCCAGCAGGTCGGCTACGGCTCGGGCGAGGCCGAGCTCGACATCGAGGACGTCTCGGCGATGGCCCCGGGCGCCACCATCGACGTCTACGAAGCTCCCAACAGCACCTTCGGCGCCTTGGACGAGTACAACACGATCGTCAGCTCCGACACCGCCAAGGTGGTCACCACCTCCTGGGGGTTGTGCGAGGCCGCCGTCCAGACCGGGGAGCCGGGTGTGCAGGAGATCGAGAACACGATCTTCGAGCAGGCGGCCGCGCAGGGACAGTCGATCTTCGCCGCGGCTGGCGACAGCGGCGCCAACGACTGCGCCGGGCACGCGACCTCCCCGGTCTCCCCGGTCCTGTCGGTCGACGACCCCGGCAGCCAGCCGTATGTCACCTCCGTCGGCGGACTCACGATCGACGCCGCCACCCAGCCCCCCCAAGAGACGGTCTGGAACGACGGACCGCAGTGGGGTGCCGGCGGCGGCGGGATCTCCTCGACCTGGGCACAGCCGGCGTGGCAGACCACCGCGGTGCCCGGGGTCGACAACCAGTCGGTGATCTCGGCGGCGGAGAAGGTCGAAGGCAACGACTTCTGCCTCTCCGGGTCGCTCGCCGGCATCGCCAGCGCCTGCAGGGAGACCCCTGACGTGAGCGCCCAGGCCGACGAGTTCACCGGGGCCGTCACCGTCTACTACCAGGGCCAGTGGATCACGATCGGCGGTACCTCCTCGGCGACCCCGTTGTGGGCGGCGATGCTCACCGACATCAACTCGACACCTTCGTGCCAGGCGGTCGGGGGGGTCGGTTTCGCCAACCCTGCGTTGTACGCGGTCGCGTCGAACCCGGCCCAGTACCAGGAGTCCTTCACCGACGTGACCTCGGGCAACAACGACCTGTTCGCCCTCCCCGGCGGGCTGTACCCGGCGACCACCGGCTACGACATGGCGAGCGGGCTCGGCTCACCGCAGGTGACCTCCCCGGGGGGAGGTCACGGTCTCGCGTACAACTTGTGCGCCCCTCCCGCTACCGCCGCCCCGACGGTCAGCGCGCTTTCCCCGAGTGTCGTCACCTCGTCGGGGACCACACCGGTCACCGTCACCGGGACCGGCTTCGAGTCGAGCGCGGGCCGCTCGCAGGTCACCGGCGTGCAGGTCGGGGCGCTCGGGCTGCCGACCTCCGCGGTGACCGTCGAGTCGCCGACCAGCCTGGTCGTCGACGTGCCCGGGGCCGCCCTCCAGCAAGCCGGCGACCCCTCGGCGCCCACCCTGAGCGGCGGAGCGGGGATCTACGACCTGACCGTCAGCGTCGACGGCGGGCAGACGAGCGCCCCGGGCGCCGGGTCCCGCCTGGTGCTCGACCCGTCGACCACCACCTCCTCGGGTGCACCGGTGGTCGTCGCGACCGGACCGGCCGGCGGCAACGAGGCCGGGGGCAACACCGTGACGGTCTACGGGGTAGGCCTGGGCGGCGCGACCGAGGTGAGCTTCGGCGGGGTGCCCGGCAGCCAGCCGAAGGTCAACGCTTCGGGGACCGAGCTGACCACCACGGTGCCCGCCTACGGCTCCGGCACCGCCTGCCTCTCCGGTGACGACCCGAGCACCGACGTCTGCCAGGTCCAGGTGCAGGTCACGACCCCGGCGGGCACCAGCGCGACCGCCCAGATCCTGCCCGAGTACGCCGGGGCGTTCGCCTTCGACGCCCAAGGGGTGTTCGTGGCCCCGTCGGGCACCGAGGTCTCGCCGGCACCCACCGAGTACGACTACTTCCCGACCCCGACGCTCACCTCCGCCACCAGCACCTCGCTCAGCGTGACCGGCGCCGACTACGTCAACAACAACGGTGGGACCGTCGAGACGATCACCGGCACCGGCCTGGGCGCCCTTGCCTCGGAGTGGTTCGACGTCGGAGCCCCCAACCAGGACACCAGCCAAGTGGTGAGCCCCCTCTACATCAGTCCGACCAAGGACGTGATCATCATGCCGGCCCTCGGCCCGGTGCACACGATCACCCCGGTCCCGGTCTCGGTGCAGACCCTGGGCAGCCTCAACTCCTCGGACCTGTCGGCGACGACACCACCGAGCAACGAGGTCACCGTCGACTACGCCCCGACCCCGCAGGTGGCCTCGGTGCGAGCGGTGTCCAACAGCTACGACGCCGGACCGGCCGTCGGCGGCACCGAGGTGGTGGTCACCGGTACCGGGCTCGCTGCCGCCAGCGCAGCGGTGCTCGCCGACATCAACCCGCCGCAGTTCTCCTTCGCCGTGACCACCTCGCTCCACATCCTGAGCAACGACGAGGTGACCTTCAGCACCCCGTCCGCCAACCCTGGCTACGACGGGGTGAGGATCTGCGACTCGTCCGGGTGCTCCACCTACACCGCCCACGGGACGCCGTTCGCACCTCGGGGGTCGTTCTTCACCTATTTCGCCCCGGGGAACCCGGTCCTGCGGAGCATCCGACCCTGGAGCGGTCCTGCGGCCGGCGGTACCGACGTGACCCTGAGCGGCTACAACCTCGGTTTCGCCAGCGAGGTGCTCTTCGGCACCGAGGCGGCCCGGCCGGAGGCAGGGACAGCGATCCTCGACGAGGGCAGCACCACCACTGTGACGGTGAAGTCCCCCAAGGGACCGGCAGGCGTGACGGTACCGGTCCGGATCGTCACCCTCGCCTCGCTCGTCGACGGCTCCGGGCCGAGCCCGACGAGCCGCTTCATCGACTTCACCTGGCATCGCTGATCGAGACGGCCCCGGGGTGGGACGGCCCCCTCCCCGGGGCCCTTTCCTGCAATCTGGTTGCGCAATCGGCTTGCAGGAGGGCTAAGGTGGTCTCGTGGGACGAAGAGCGGTGGTGCCCGAGCAGGTGAGGGCGGTGATGGCCGGCGGGGGGCGGCACTGTTGGACCCTCGCCGAGCTGCAGGAAGGTCTGGGCGCGCTGGGGGTCGTCCCGGACCCCTCGACGGTGTTCCGGGCGGTCGGGCGTCTGGAGGCGTCGGGAGTGGTCCGCAGGGTCGAGCTCGACGAGCGGCGAGCCCATTTCGAGCTTGCCGGCGAGCACCACGAGCACCTGGTCTGCGACGGTTGCGGGGAGGTCGAGGCGGTGCCGTGCGCCCTGGTGGTCACCTGGGTCGAGGAGGTCCGACGGGAGTGCGGGTTCGAGGTGAGCGACCACGAAGTGCTGCTGCGGGGCCGCTGCCGGCGGTGCCGGCGCCCTGGGCAGCAGCCGTGAGCGCCACGACGCCCGCTGTGATGCCAACGGTGCCCTGATGCTCGGGGCGCTCAACCTGTGGGACCCGAGCCATATCGGGGGGCTCGCGATCGTGATCACCGCGTTCGTGCTCGGCATGGTGCACGGCATCACCCCAGACGAGCACACCTGGCCGATCACCTTCAGCTACGCGGTCGGCGGCTACTCGTCACGACGGGGGTTGCGCACCGGGCTGATCTTCTCCGCGGCGTTCACGTTGCAGCGGGCGATCGCCAGCGAACTGGCCGAGCTGGGACTGGCACGGGTGTTCACCTTCGGGGAGGTCGACTACGTCGTGTACCTGGTGGTCGGGGCGGCGATGGTCGTCGGCGGGGTGGCGATCCTGCGTCGCCGTCACGCCCTGCACTTCGAGCTGCCGCTCCCAGCCCGGTTGCGCCACGTCGTCGGCGGTGGCCACGACGGGTCACCGGCCGGGTCGGAGGACGCGGGACCTTCGGATCCCCGGCCGTGGATGCCGGCGGTGCACGGGTTCATCGCCGGATGGGGTTTCGGGGCGTTCGCGATCATCATCTACACCGTTCTCGCCCCCGCTGAGCACTCCGTGGTGTGGGGGTGGGTGCCGGGTGCCTGCTTCGGGCTCGGCACCATGGCGGTGCAGGTGGTCGCCGGCGGTGTCTTCGGTGTCCTCGCCCGTCGCCGGGGCCTGGGTGAGGACGACATCCGCAGGGTGGCGTTGCGCACCGCCGGCAACACCTTGCAGTGGGGGGGTGTCGCGTTCGTCGCCGGGGGGGTGTTCGGCCTGGCGTTCCCGGGGATCGCCGGACGCAGCCTCGCGACGGGACTGCACGTGCACAACCTCGACCATCTAGGCATCGCGCTCGTGCTGGTGATGGTGAGCGTGGTCGGCGTCGGCCTCGGAACCCTCGTCGTCGAACTGCGCTCCGCCCGTCGGCGGGTGCCCTCCGGCACCGGCTGAAGCGGGCGGGCGGGCGCGGGCGGTCCCGGTCCTCGGGCGGTCCGGACCCGCCTGCGGAGCA
>JAKABK010000060.1 GCA_021796905.1 Actinomycetes bacterium | reverse complement strand
CGCGTCGAACTTGCGGCTTCTCGGTGGCCCACAGTGGCCGCTTTGACGGCATTCCTGTCCGGCGTGGGACACCGTGCGACAGCGGAGCCTCGGTTCGTTCGAGGCAGATGACCGCAGCGGGTTCGGAGAAGGTTGCTACTTGTCGAAGGCCGAGACGGGCGAGTTGTGCTTCTGGCCAACGATCTCGTCCTCCGGTGGGCGGTTCCGAGACTACGAGGAGCGCGCCGTGATCGAGGAATGCGACGGCACACTCAGCAACGACGGGTGGTGGGCCGAATCCCCGCGCGGTTACCAGGTCGATCGTCGCTCGGAGGGGGCCATGGGCTATCTCTTCGGCACGACCCTCGGAGACCGTGGATCTACCTGCTCGGCGAGAACCGGACAGCGCTCCTCTGAGGAACTCGGCACGGCGCTGCTGGGACTCGAGAAGAAAGAGGTCTGAGTCGGGCCAGATCTCGGCAAGAACCAGGCCGGGAAGGCCTCCGCCGCTACCGAGGTCGAGCAACCTGTGGGGGGGACCCGTGCGCAGCCGGTTCCATGCTGCGGCGAAGGCGATGCTGTGGGCCAGGTGTTGGCCGACGGGGCCCGGACCTAGGAAGCCCAAGTCGCGGGAGTGTCCGAGAGTTGTGTTGAGCCGTTCGAGTGTCAGCTGGTCGAGGGGGCTCACGGGTCCCTACCGGGTGGGGCAGATCGGGGTGCGCAGGCCCAAGCGGGAGATGTCGACCGGACGGCGTCGAGCAGTGCCCCGTGGTCGTGGCTCGCCGGCGAAGACCTCAGGAGGGGTGGTCGGAGGTCTCTGCGGCGGGTGCTTGGCAGGAGATGACGACGTGGCGGCGGTCGTCCTCGCCCTCTGACCGGCTCTCGACGCCGACTATCCGTCCCACGGTGTCGTGAACCACTTTCCGGTCCGGTGGGCTCATGGGCTCGAGTGCCACCGCCCGTCCGGTGGTGAGGACCTCCGCCGCTACCTTCTCGGTAAAGGCGGCGAGGGCCTTGGAGCGTTTGTCCCGGTACCCGGAGATGTCGAGGTGGATCCGCCCATTGCGCGCACTGGTACGGTGCTGGACGAAGGTGCGGGTGAGGTCTTGGATCGCCAGGAGCGTGGATCCCTTCGGGCCGATGAGGATCCCGAGGTTGTCGCCGTCGACGCGGATGTCGATCCGTTCGTCGTCATCGGCAGTAGTCACGGTCAGGTGTGCGGTGGCTCCGAAGTGGTCGAGTAGGCCCCGGAGGAAGGTGCTGGCCATTTCGGCCTGTTGGTCCAGTGCTACGTCCATCAGACTCCCTCCCTGGTTGGTGTCTCCCCCGTCGGTCTCCCCATCGTCGGTGCTCGAAGGGGGTGTCGGTACCGTCTCTGCCGGTCCGCGTCCCGGGTCCGGCCGGGAGCGGGGCGAGGTTTGGTCACGCCGGCGCACGGACGGGTTCCCTCCCTGAGGTGGGGTCCCGGTCGGCCGGGGTACTGGAGTGCTCACCGGCGCGTCGGTTTCCGAGGCTGGGCCCTCGGTGGTCTCCCCGGGGTCCGACGGAGTGTGGCTCGAGCGGCTCCGGCGACGGCGATCACGTCTGTCCTCCTTCGCCCGAGGTGTGCTCGGCCTGACCCGTGCCCTCACTCGGCCTTCGGTGCGCAGACGACCGAACAGTCCGAGCCTGGGCTCTTCGAGGATCTCGAACTCGGCATCCTGGGCGTCTACGCCGAGCTCGTCGAGGGCTGCTTCCTTGGCCTCGTCGATCGTCCGGCCGGTTGTCTCCACCCACTCCATCCTCAACGTCCTTGCTTGCGTCGGCCGCTGTCAGCGGGGGCGTTCGGTCGCTTTCCGGTGGCGCCGGTGCGGGCGCCGGTGCGGGGCTGTCCGCTCTTGGGGCTCTCTGGCACCGGGGAGGGCTCGGGACGAGCTGTCGGCGAGCCCTTGAGGGCAGCTCGGCGATCGGTCCCAGGCGGGGTGACTGCACTGGCTCCCCTGGCCTGGGCAGCGGTGCCGTTGCTACGAGGCAGGGGAGCGGTCGCCGATGGGGCGGTGGCCCGGCTCTGAGCGGCGTTCCTGGACGCACGGGGCGAGCTGCTCTGCTGCGCTGGTGTGGGCCGCTTCCGATCGTCGGACCTTCGCCCGGTTGGATCCGCCCGGCTCCTGGAGCGCTCCTGTGCAGCCTCCTGCTGGCGCGCCAACGCTTCTCGGAGCCGTGCTCCGGCGCCGCCGGTCGGCTTGGGGGGTGCGGTTTGGCTCGTGCCCCCCCCTCGGCTGCCGGCTGCTACGGGTGTAGGCCGTCGCCCGGCGTTCATGTCCGCCAGTTCCTTCTCGACCATTCCCAGGTCCTTCTTGGTGAGCCGGAGGACCACCGGGTCGAAGCGGTACATGAGAGTCTGTTGCAGGATGCGGAGGAGGCTGGAAGCGGCGTAGTAGAGGATCACCCCGGCTGGGAAACGGATGAAGATGATCCCGAAGAGGATCGGGAGGTATTTCATGAACTTCATCTGGGGGTTGTCCTGCGCGCTCGGGTTGCGGGAGTACATCTGGGCGCTCTGCAGGTACTGGGTGCCGATCATGACCAGGAGCAGCACGAAGTAGGGGAGGGCGGCAAGGAAGCTCGGGTGCGAGCTGAGGGCGTTGCGTGCCAGGTCCATCCCGAAAGCGTCGAGGCGCCCGTGGGCGCGCACGATCGCGTGGAACATCGCGGTGTGCGGGGACAAGAAGCGCGGGTAGGAACAGCGGACCCCGTTGACCAGGTGGCGGTAGCTGAGGCCGTCGATGACGTCGAACAGGGCAATGAAGACCGGGAAGGGCAGCAGCATCGGGAGGCAGCCGCCGAGCGGGCTGACGCCCTCCTGCTTGTAGAGGTCCTGCATCGCCTGGTTGAGTGCCATCCGGTCGTTCTTGTGCTCTGCCTGGAGCTTCTTCATCTGCGGCTGGAGGCGCTGCATCGCGAGCATCGAGCGGGTGCTCTTCAAGGTGAGCGGGGCGATGATGATCGTCCAGGCCACTCCGACACCGATGATCGCGAACGCGTAGTTCGGGACCAGGGAGTAGAGCCAGGCGAGCACGGCGGCCAGGGGGCGGGCGATCGGCCCCCAGATCGAGCTCCCGGCGATCCTGGTGGGGTAGGGGCACGAGACGGTGCTGCTCGCGTGGGTGGCGGCCCGCACCGAGGAATGCACCGCGACAATGGCGTCTAGGAGGTGGGGTATCAAGGTTCTCTCATTCCGGAACTGGGTCCGACCCGAACGGTCCGCCAGGACGGCACCGGCCGAGCCTGCGGGCGGCGAGGAGCAGACCACGGCGGATGCCGTGGCGGTCGATCGCTACAGCGGCGTACTCCGAACAGGAGGGAGTGAAGCGGCAGAGCGAGATGCGGCCGGTGCGGGCGAGCTGATAGCCGCGGATGGCCATGACGCACACCCATACTGCCGGTCGTCGACGAGAAGAACCCGATTGCGACCGGCCTCGGGGTCCCGGGAGGGAGCCCACACAACCACAGAAGGTCACCCCGAGTGTGGGCCGAGGGTCGGGAGCGGTCATCGCTGGTCTGACCGAGACGCTGACTGGGAGCGTTGCACGGCGAGGGCCAGATCGCGGCCGAGCTCCTCGAAGCTGGAGCTCGAAGCAGCGGGGCCGGCAGAGATCAGGTAGGTCCCGGGTGGGAGGGCGAAGGAGGAGGAACTGAGGTGGGCTCGCAGCCTCCGTCGCACCCGGTTGCGCACGACTGCGCCACCTGCCCTGCGCCCTACGGCGAAGGCGACCCGCGGGGGGTCGGATGGGTCGCCCGGCAGGTGGGCGACGGTCAGGGGCCCGCTACGCCCCCGTCGGGCAGTGCGCAATGCGATGAAAAGCTCCCGGCGTTCGACTCGCCAGATCAGGCGGACAGCCGAGCCCGGCCCTTGAGCCTCCGGGACTTCAGGATGGCTCGTCCGGCGCGGGTCGACATCCGCTTTCGAAAGCCGTGCTTCTTTGCCCGCTTGCGATTGTTGGGTTGGAACGTACGTTTCACTCATCGCCTCCTCGGCGCAGCCTCTTGCGGGGGGCTCGGCCGGGAGGGGCGAGCAGTGCGCGTCAGCCCGGCCAGCCCTCTGGCACAGTGGGTCATCGTAGGCCACTGCTACCAGTAGGACAAGACGGGTGCGGACGGCGGTGACCGCTGCCTCGTCCCGGAGGCACCTTGGTAGCGTCATGCGGTGCCGAGTGCCCAACCGCGACCGGGCTGGTACCCCGATCCGCAGTCGCCGGTGGGCAGCGAACGCTGGTGGGACGGATCCGGGTGGGCGTCGTACACCCGGAGAGCGACGGCCGGTGACGACGCCCGGCGGATCCCGTTGCGGGCGCTCTGGTGGGCGCTTCTCGGTATCGCAGTCGGCGAGATCGCCGGTTCGGTTCTCGCTCTCGGCGTGGGATCGGCCACCGGGACCCCGGTGACCGCAGCAGCTCCGGAGCTCGCCGGGGAGCTCGGTTTGTGGGCAGGGATGATCGGTGCGGTACTGGTGGTGAGCCGCAACTACGGGAGCCGGTCCCTGCGAGAGGACTTCGGCCTTGCCCTCCGACCGGTCGACCTGGCAGTCGGGCTCGGCGTTGCCGTCATCGGCCTGGTCGTCGTCCAGGTCGTGGGAGCGGTGTTCGCCGGGACCCGGTTCGCCGGGTCCAACACCCAGATCCTGAGCGGCGAGAGAGGCCATCCTGCCGGGGTGGTGGTCGTGACCCTCATCGTCGCGGTCGGGGCCCCGGTGTTCGAGGAACTGTTCTTCAGAGGACTGATCAGGACCGCGCTGGCATCGAAGCTGGGGGGCCAGGGCGCGGTGTGGGGGCAAGCGCTGCTGTTCGGGCTCGCCCACCTCGGGGAGGCCCACGGGCTCGGGAACGTCTCGGTGGTGCTCTCCTTGGTCCTGCTCGGGGCGGTTCTCGGCTACACCGCCATGTTGACGCGACGCCTCGGGGGAGGGATGGTCGCGCACGGACTGTTCAACCTGACCGCAGCTCTGGTCGTCTTCGCTGTCCACTGAGCCGCCCGGCCGCAACAGTACCGGCAGCAGCCCTACCCCCCTGGGGAGAGCTGCTGCCGGCGGGGCTGGTGCCGGCGGGTACGACCCTGATCGATCAGAGGTCGGGCTGCGGAGTGAGCCGCAGGTAGGGCCGCTTGGTCTCCCACCCCTTCGGGAACTTCTCCTGAGCGGCGGCGTCGTCGATCGCTGGTGAGATGATCACGTCCTCGCCGCTCTGCCAGTCTGCCGGCGTTGACACGGAGAACTTGGAGGTCAGTTGCAGGGAGTCGAGCACCCGGAGGATCTCCTGGAAGTTCCGGCCAGTGCTCTGCGGGTAGGTGACCGTCGCTTTGATCTTCTTGTCCGGGCCGATCCAGAACACCGAGCGCACGGTGACGGTGTCGGAGGCGTTGGGGTGGATCATCCCGTAGAGGTCCGCCACCCGGCGGTCCGGGTCGGCGATGATCGGGAAGTTGACCTCGGTGCCCTGGGTCTCGTTGATGTCGGGGATCCAGTCGCGGTGATGGTCGAGGCCGTCGACGCTGATGGCTATGACCTTGGCGTTTCGCCGTTCGAACTCGTCCTGGAGCTTGGCCACCGCCCCCAGCTCGGTGGTGCAGACCGGGGTGAAGTCCTTGGGGTGGCTGAAGAGCACACCCCAGCTGTCGCCGAGCCACTCGTGGAAGCGGATCGTTCCCTCGGTCGTCTCGGTAGTGAAGTCCGGTGCCTCGTCTCCGAGTTGCAGTGCCATGGCTCGTTCCTCTCGTTCTCGACGCTGAGCTGCGTGGCCCGAGGATATCCCGCCGACCGTGATAGACGACCCACAAGGTCTACTTTTGTGTCCCCCCTTCCCGGGGGTAGCCTCGCCCAGCGGAGGATCGAGCGCAGAGTCATCGAGCGCAGAGTCGAGGAGAGCTTCCATGCCAAACGCGGTCATCGTCGACGCCGTGAGGACGGCGGGAGGCAAGCGCAACGGGCGGCTGTCGGGTTGGCATCCTGCCGACCTGGCCGCCGAGACCCTGAAGGCCCTGACGGAGCGTAACGGTCTCGATCCGGCGCTGGTCGACGACGTGATCATGGGCTGCGTGATGCAGGTGGGAGCACAGGCGCTCAACATTGCCCGAAACGCGGTGCTGGCCGCCGGGTTCCCCGAGTCGGTCCCCGCCACGACCGTGGACCGCCAGTGCGGCAGCTCCCAACAGTCGCTCCACTTCGCTGCTCAAGGGGTGATGGCCGGAGCCTACGACGTGGCGATCGCCGCTGGCGTCGAGGTGATGAGCCTGGTGCCGATGGGAGCCAGTCTCGCCGCTCCCAACGTCGGCCGTGCGTTCGGCCCTCGTGTAGAGCAGCGCTACAAGGGGGCCGGAGGGTTGGTACCCCAAGGCATCTCGGCGGAGATGATCGCCGACCGTTGGGGTCTCAGCCGGGAGGACCTCGACGAGTTCGGCGCCCGCAGCCAGCAACTCGCTGCACGCGCGACCGAGGAGGGTCGCTTCGAGCGCGAGATCGTGTCCGTTCCCGCTCGGGTCCACGACCGGGAGTCCGGCAAGATCCTCGAGACCGGGGAGCTGGTCGAGCGCGACGACGGGATCCGGCCGGGTACCACCGCCGAGACCCTCGCCGCCTTGAAGCCGGCGTTCAAACCGGACGGCAAGGTGACCGCCGGGAACTCCTCGCAGATCACCGACGGCGCCTCCGCAGTGCTGGTGATGAGCGAGGAGAGAGCGACGTCGCTAGGCCTCACGCCCCGTGCCCGCTTCCACGCCTTCGCCCTGGCGGGGGTGGACCCGGTGACGATGTTGACCGGGCCGATCCCCGCTACCACCAAGGTCCTCGAGCGCGCCAAGCTCGAGCTGGACGACATCGACCTGGTCGAGATCAACGAGGCTTTCGCCTCGGTCGTGCTGGCGTGGGCTGCCGAGCACCACCCCGATATGGAGCGGGTGAACGTCAACGGCGGGGCGATCGCCCTCGGGCACCCACTGGGGGCGTCCGGGACCAAGCTGGCCGCGACCCTGCTCAACGAGCTTGAGCGCAGCGGGGGGCGTTGGGGCCTGCTCACCATGTGCGAAGGCGGTGGTCTCGCCAACGCGACTGTGATCGAACGCCTGGGCTGATACCGCCGGGTCGGCCCTATCCCTGTGCCGTTGGCTCTCCTACGGCACTCCCGGGAGGCCGGGCCCGGCAGGTTGCGAGCCAGTTGCCGACGAGTTGGTGACCGCCCTCGGTGAGGATGGACTCGGGGTGGAACTGGACTCCTTCCACCGGGGTCCCTCCACCACGGAGGCGGACCCCCATGATCGTCCCGTCCTCGGAGCGGGCAGTGACCTCCAGATCATCTGGGAGCCCGGCGTCAGCTACCACGAGGGAGTGGTAGCGGGTCGCGACGAACGGATCGGGCATCCCGGCGAAGACCCCCTGCCGGTCGTGGCTGACCGTCGAGGTCTTACCGTGCATCACGGGGGCCCTTACCACCGAGCCCCCGAAGGCCACCGCTATCGCCTGGTGACCCAGACAGACCCCGAGCAGCGGCGCCCGCCCGGCCCATGCCCGGATCACCGGTACGCTGATCCCGGCGTCCTCCGGTCGGCCCGGGCCCGGTGAGACCACGACACCGTCGGGTTCGAAGGCGGCGACCCAGTCGAGGTCGACGGAGTCGTTGCGGCGGACCACGGGTTCGGCACCCAGCTGGCCGAGGTACTGGACCAGGTTGTAGACGAACGAGTCGTAGTTGTCTACGACCAGGACGCGGGTCACGCGAGGTGAGGTTAGCGTCGAGCCCAGCAGCTGGTCACAGCTGCCCGCACGACCGGAGGTCCCCGGCTCCGGTAACCTCCGGGACGATGGCGAGGAGGACCAAGGAGACGGGACGGGTCACGCCCAAGGGAGGACGGACGGCCCCGTCGACCGTTTCGGGGCGTTACACCCCCCCGATCCCCGACGAGTACCGCAGCAGCCCGTGGTGGGTGCCGGCGCTGGTTCTGACCTTCATGGGGATCGGTGTGATCGTCATCATCCTCAACTACCTCACGCTGCTCCCGGCCAGCCCCACCAACTGGTACCTGCTGGGTGGGCTCGTCGGGGTGATAGCCGGGTTCGTGGCGGCCACCCGCTGGCGTTGACCCGCTGAGCCGACGACGACCGGGTCCTCCGGCCCTTACAGGGGCCGGAG
>JAKABK010000059.1 GCA_021796905.1 Actinomycetes bacterium | reverse complement strand
CGAGTCGTCACCCGATGGGAGGGTGCGGGGCGACACCTGCCATCTCGACGTGGCCGACCGCTTCGGCAACCTGGTCAGCGCGACGCCCAGCGGCGGATGGCTCCAGGGCTCGCCGGCGATCGAGGGACTGGGCTTCGCGCTCGGCACCCGGGGCGAGATGTTCTGGCTTCAGGAGGGACTGGCCAACAGTCTTGCGCCGGGGAAACGGCCCCGCACGACCCTGTCGCCCTCGCTCGTGCTCGGCGATGATGGGCGCCCCTTCCTGGCGTTCGGGACACCTGGCGGGGACCAGCAGGACCAGTGGAGCCTGCTGTTCTTCCTCCGCCACCTCCACCGGGAGCCCGACTTGCAGCTCGCGCTCGACGCTCCGATGTGGCACACGAGCCACTTCCCGTCGTCGTTCTATCCACGAAACGCCCATCCGGGCCGGGTCCACGTCGAGCGGACCGTCGGCGAGACGGTTCTCGACGATCTACGGTCCCGAGGTCACCACGTGGTCGCGGAGCCCGAATGGGCGCTGGGCCGCACGACTGCGATCCGCAGGGACCCCGGCGGGCTACTGCACGCCGCAGCCAACCCACGGGGAATGCAGGCCTACGCCGTGGGCCGGTAGCGCCACCCGCTCGGTCCCTACCCGCCCCCGGCGCGCAACTCGTTCCCCAGGCTAACCGTTGGCCTCCGCCCAAGCCTGCTTGATCGCGTCGGGGATCCGACCGCGCTCTCCGACGGAGAAACCGTGGGCTGCCGCCCACTCCCGGATCGCGGCGGTGTCACCCGAGCGGGACCTCCGGGGGCTGCGGGCCGGGGCCGAGGGTCGTGAGGCGCGAGGGCGGGTCGGCGACGGACCGGCCGAGGGGACCCGCCGAGCCCTCGAGGGGGCGCTGCGTGCAACCGAGACGAATGGGGCCAGTGCTGAGGCGAGCTCGGCTATGTTGGCCTCGGAGAGGTCGATCTCGTAGTCGATCCCGTCGATAGCGAAACGGACGGTTCGGTCGGCTTCGCTCCCATCGAGGTCGTCGACGAGCGTTGTGGTCTGCTTTATCGCCATGAGCGATAACCATAGCGGATAACGGGCCGGGAGCGGCGATAGGACACCACGGAGCGCCGTAGCCGGGTGCAGGGAGGATCTCAGGTCTCGATTTGCCCTATCCGGGGTCCGACACCCGCTGAGGGGGCGGTCCCCGACGACGGTGAGCCGCTCCGTCGACCCGGCGCGACGGGCCCGGGATATCAGGTCGGTGTTGCGCCGGGGCTGGATCCCGCCACACGGTGCCGGGAGATGGCGGTACCTGACGGGCCGGAGCCGGCTGGAGTGTCGCTCAGGCTCCCCAGCCGGCGGGGGTGCCGCCGATGCGCTCGGCGGCGATCCGCTCGGCGTAACCGGAGCGGGCGTACGCGCCGAGCGGGTCGCGTTCGAGTCCCTGCGCTTCGCGCAGCTCGGCGAGGAGGGGCCGGACGTCGGTGTCGTAGGCGTCCATCAAGACGGCGTTCGCGCCGAGCACGTCGCGGGCGTCTTGTGCTTCGCGCAAGGCTCCCCGGTCGACGAGCAGCGCCTTGGCCGTCGCTTCTTGCACGTTCATCACCGAGCGGATCTGGGCGGGGATCTTCGGCTCGATGTTGTGGCACTGGTCGAGCATGTAGGTGATCCCAGATCCGGGGGTGAGCACCTCGGCGGAGGCGCACTCGTTGAGGATCCGGAACAGCTGGAACGGGTCGGCGGCACCGACCATCAAGTCGTCGTCGGCGTAGAAGCGGGAGTTGAAGTCGAACGCGCCGAGCTTGCCGGCTCGGATCAGCAGGGCGACGATGAACTCGATGTTGGTGCCGGGCGCGTGGTGGCCGGTGTCGACGCAGACCACGGCCCGCTCGCCGAGCGCGTTGCAGTGCAGCAGCGACGTGCCCCAGTCGGGCACGTCCATCGTGTAGAAGGAAGGTTCGAAGAGCTTGTACTCGAGCACCAGACGCTGGTGGGTGCCGAGACGGTCGTAGACGGTCCGGAGGGCCTCGGCGAGGCGGTCCTGGCGGGCCCGGATGTCGTCCTGGCCGGGGTAGTTGGTGCCGTCGGCGAACCACAGCTTCAGGTCCCTCGAACCGGTCGCGTCCATCACGTCGACGCAGTCGAGGAGGTGCGCGACAGCTTTCTTGCGCACCGCGGCGTCGGGGTTGGTGACGCTGCCGAGCATGTAGTCGGGGTCCTGGAAGACGTTGGCGTTGATCGTACCGATCCGCATGCCCCGCTCCGCGGCGTGGGACGCCAGCTTCCCGTAGTCGTCGACCCGGTCCCAGGGGATGTGCAGCGCGATCGCCGGGGCGACCCCGGTGACCGCCTGCACCTGGGAGGCGTCGTCGACCTTCTCGAACGCGTCACGGGGCACCCCCGCCTGGGGGAACACCTTGAAGCGGGTGCCGGAGTTGCCGAACGCCCACGACGGCAGCTCGATCTCCTGGGCCCGGAGGGTGGCGAGCACCTCTGCTTGGGTCAACGTCCAGGGCCTCCTGCTGGGGTGGATCGTTTCACTCGCCCTGGAAGCTACGCACCCCGGCGGTGGGTGTCAAGACCCCTGTAGTGGCCGCCGGCCACGACGGCTACGGTGAGGACAATGTCATCGGAGGCAGCGTGGGGCGCCCGGTAAGCATCAAGACCGTAGCCGAGCGCGCCGGGGTCTCGGTCGGAACGGTCTCGAACTTCTTGAACCGTCCCGACGCGCTCTCCCCGGCAACCCGGGAACGGGTGCGCGAGGCCGTGGCGGCCCTCGGCTTCGTGCGCAACGAGTCGGCCAGGCACCTGCGTGCGGGGCGCAGCCGGACCGTCGGCCTGGTGGTCCTCGACATCGCCAACCCGTTCTTCACCGACGTCGCCCGCGGGGTCGAGGACGCGGCCAGCGAGGCCGGTCTCTCGGTGATCTTCTGCAACAGTGACGGCGACCCGGCCAAGGAGGGCCGGTACCTGGACATCCTCGCCGAGCAGCGGGTCAGGGGGGTGCTGATCGTCCCCGCCGACGGTGACCGGCACCGTATCGACGCCCTGCGGGCCCGGGGGGTGCCGGTGGTGCTGCTCGACCGGCGCGCCACGCGCGCCGCTCAGTGCTCGGTGTCGGTCGACGACGTCGCCGGCGGCCGCGCGGCCGTCGAGCACCTCCTCGGGCTCGGGCACCTGCGGGTGGCTTTCGTCGGCAGCGGAGAGGCACGTCAGGTCGCCGACCGGCGACGCGGAGCCAAGGATGCGGTCTGCGCCGCAGGTGACGACGCAGCGCTCGAGGTGATCGAGACCACGAGCCTCAACGTGGCGGGTGGCCGCGCCGCCGGGCTCGAGATCGCCGCCACCCGGCGCTCGTCGCGGCCGACCGCGGTTTTCTGCGTCAACGACCTGGTCGCCCTCGGAGTCCTCCAGGCGCTCACCCACGAGGGCCTCGAGGTCCCCGGCGACGTGGCCATCGTCGGCTACGACGACATCGACTTCGCGTCGGTCGCCGCGGTGCCGCTCAGCTCGATCCGCCAACCCCGCCAGCAGCTCGGCCGGGCCGCCGCCCAGCTCCTGGTGGAAGAGGCCGAGGACCAGGGTCACCGTCATCGCCGGATGGTCTTCGACCCGGAGCTGGTGGTGCGGGCGTCGAGCGCGACCCGGCTGCGCCGGCGCAGACGGTCGCTCCCGGCGGGGGGGTCCTGACCGACGATCGGTCCTGCCCCGCCCGGTTACCACTAGGTTGGGTGCCGTGGTCCTGGTAGCCGGGGTGGACAGCTCCACGCAGTCGACCAAGGTCGCCGTGGTCGACACCGACGACGGCAGGATCGTGGGTCTCGGGCGTGGCAGCCACGCCGTGGAGGGGACCGGCGGCGCCCGGGTGACCGACCCCGAGGTGTGGGCCCGGGCGCTCGGCGAGGCACTGGCATCGACCGGTTGCGCCGGGCGGGTCTCGGCGGTCTCGGTCGCCGCCCAGCAGCACGGGCTGGTGGCACTCGACAGGGACCGGCGTGCCGTCGCCCCGGCGATCCTCTGGAACGACACCCGCTCCGCCCCCGACGCCGCCCGCCTGGTCGCCGACCTCGGCGGCCCGCAGGCCTGCGCCGCCCGGGTGGGGTCGGTCCTCACCGCCGCGTTCACCGTGTCGTCGTGGGCCTGGCTGCGCCGCAGCCGACCCGAGGTGGCCCGCCGGGCCGCCACGGTGTGCCTGCCGCACGACTACCTCGCCTCGCTGCTCACCGGGCGGTCGCCCTCCACCGATCGCAGCGACGCCTCGGGGACGGGGTGGTGGAGCCCGGCCGACGACGACTACGCCGACGACGTGCTGTCCCTGCCGGCGGTCGGCCTCGACCGGGAGCGGCTCCCGGCGGTCCTCGGCCCGGCCGAGCCGGCGGGGGAGGTGTCGGCGGACGCCGCCGAGCGGTTCGGTCTGCCCCGCGGGGCGCTCGTCGGCCCGGGTGCGGGTGACAACGCGGCTGCCGCGCTCGGTCTCGGCCTGGCACCCGGCGAGCTGTGCGTCTCGCTCGGCACCTCCGGCACGGCGTTCTCGGTCTCGGCCGCGCCGTGCGCCGAGCCCACCGGGGTCGTCGCCGGGTTCGCTTCCGCCGACGGCCGGTTCCTGCCGCTCGCCTGCACGCTCAACGCCACCCTCGCGGTGGACTCGGCGGCAGCTCTGCTCGGCCTCGACCGTGACGACGTGGCCGTCTCCTCGGGTGAGGTCGTGTTCCTGCCGTGGCTGGACGGGGAGCGGACCCCGGACCTGCCCGGCGCGTCGGGGGCTCTCGCCGGGCTCCGTCACGGCACCGACCGCCGCGCTGTCCTCCTGGCGGCCTACGAGGGGGCGGCCTGGACTCTCGCGGTCGCCCTGGAGCGGGTCGCTGAGCAGAGCGGTGCGGGGCCCGGGCCGCTGGTACTGGTCGGTGGCGGTTCGCGCGGCCGGACCTGGCAGGACGCCCTCGGCCGGGTGACCGGCCGGTCCCTCGTCGTGCCGCACTCGAGCGAGCTGGTGGCTCTCGGCGCGGCGCTGCAGGCGGCGGCGGTCGCCGAGCAGGTGGCGCCGGCAGAGATCGCCGGGCGGTGGCGGACCCGGGAGGGCGAAGTCGTCGACGCCGTCGCCCGCGACGAGCAGCTCTGCGGGCGTCTGGCCGGCTGGGGCGCTGCCGCCTCGGGGTACTTCGCCCGAGGCGGCTGAACCGACCCCGCGGCCGGGTCCCCGGCGCCAACCGGGCCCGGCGGCCTACCCGAGGTCCCCGGTGCTCCGAGCTCCCGACGGCTCGCCGTGGTGCCCGGCGGCTGCGGCTGCGGGCAGGAGCGCCACGGCCGGCGGGCGACCCGAGATCGGGGGGATGTCGACACCGGTCCCGGTGTGGGCGGAGCGCAGCAGGCCGTCCATCACCTCGAGCACGTGCTGGCCGAGCTCGCCGGAGGCGACCGGTTCGGCTGGTGCAGTGAGGCTGCGGGCGAGGTCGGCGACGCCGACCCCGCGCGCCGCGCCGACGAAACCGGCGGTCGCTGGGACCACGGTCCACTCCGGGCTCGCCGGGGTGAAGATCTCGACGGTCCCGTCGAAGCGGTTGGGGTCGGGGGCCGAGAGGGACCCTTCGGTGCCGTAGACCTCGATTCGTGGCAGGCGCGACGCCCAGGCCTCGAAGCTGGTGACGAGGGTGGTGAGCGCGCCGGAATCGTGCTCGAGGAGCCCGGCGACGTGGGTGTCGATCTCGACCGGGACGCGGGTGCCGGTGTCGGGCCCGGAGCCGACCTCGCGTTCGGAGGCACCGCGGCGGGCAACCCCGGTGACCCGGGTGATCGGGCCGAGCAGGTGGACCAGGGCGCTCAGGTAGTAAGGGCCCATGTCGAGCAGCGGGCCGCCGCCGGGCTGGTAGTAGAAGTGGGGGCGGGGGTGCCAGCTCTCGGGGCCGTGGCTGGCCATGAACGCGGTTGCGGCGACCGGGGTGCCGATCCCGCCGCGGTCGATGATCGCCCGGGCGGTCTGGGTGCCCGTGCCGGCGACGGTGTCGGGGGCGGCCCCGACCCGCAGCGAGCGGGAGGCGGCGAGCGCCATCACCTCCCGTCCGGTGGCGGCGTCGAGGGCGAGGGGTTTCTCGGTGTAGACGTGCTTGCCGGCTCGCAGCGCGGCGGCGCTGACCTCGGCGTGGGCGGCGGGGACGGTGAGGTTGACGACGATGTCGACGTCGGCGGCGACCAGCAGGTCCTCCACGGGCTCTGCGCGGCAACCGGGGCAGAGCCCGGCCGCTTCGCGTGCCCTGGCGGGATCGAGGTCGGCGACGGCCGTCACCTCCAGGCCGGGGGTCTCGACCATGGTGCGCAGGTACACCTCGGAGATCTTCCCGCAGCCGACCACCCCGATCCGGCTAGTGCCCGCCGGCCCGTCGCCGGTCAACCCCGGTCTCCTGCCGGCCCGGAGCCGTGAGCGCTCGCCACCCGGCCGAGCACGGCGGGGAAGTCGACGGCGGCCTCCCGGAGTCTGCGGAGCCGGACCGCGGCGGGCCGGGTGAGCGGGTTCACCGGCACGCCCAGCGCATCCCGCGTTCGACGATCTGGTGCACCTCGGGGACCTCCAGGTCCTTGACGTCGGCCTGGTGGCCGACGGTGGTCACGAACACCTTCCCCTTCCCCCACCGCCGGGTCCAGATCGCCGGGCAGGTCAGCGGCGCGCGCCACGGGTCGTCGTCGCCGGTGGGGATCGTTGTGGTGGCGAGCACCTCGACGAGGGGATCGGTGAGCACCCAGTACTGCTCGCTGCGGACCTCGAAGCTGTCGATGCCCGCGACCACCGGGTGGTCGGCGCTCTCGGCGCGCACGACCACCTGGTAGTCGACGAAACCCCCGGGGTGGGCGACGAACTGGCCGCCGGTGAGCTGCAGGTAGCCAGGGCAGGAACGGAACGAGTCGACGATCCCGCCGTGCCATCCGGCGAGCCCGGTACCCTCGGCCACCGCGGCGCGAAGCCCCGCGATCTGCTCGGCGGTGATCTCGCCCATCGTCCAGCACTGCACGACCAGGTCGACTCGTCCCATCAGCTCCCGGTCCGCGTAGACCTCGAGGTCGTCGGACACCTCCACCTCGTAGCCGTCCCGGGTGAGGCCCCCGACGAACAACCCGGTCGCCTCGACCGGCACGTGACCCTCCCAGCCCCCCCGCACCACCAGCACCCTCGGCGACCCGCCGGAGCCCCCGCTCACCTCCCGGCCCCCGCCACCCCGCCCCGGCCGACCAGCCGGGCGGGGTGACCGGCGCGGATCGCCGCGGTCCGGGCAGGCTCGAGGAACCGGGCGTGGACCCTCACCGCTCCCAGCGGTCGGCAGTAGGTGCGGAACGCGATGCTCGCAGGGTAGTCCGATCCCGAGCAGGCCGGTCGGTGCCGGAGCGCTCGACGACCCCTGACAGCACCGCGATGGAGTCGAGCCAAGGATGGTCCGAGCCTACGGCCCAGAACACGGTGAGGGCGAAGCCGGGCAGACCAACCCCACCCTCTTATGATCGAACGGGCCGAGAAGTCGTTGTCGAAGATGTAGCCGCATCTCTGGCTCGACGCTTCTTGGGGCGTGATGTCGGTGGCTCCGGGCACGGACGACAGCGGCGATCCCAAGCTCGTCGGATCAGGAGGGCGTCACCACCGCGTGGCGGTCGACGCCATCGCTCGCTGTCTACCCTAACACTATACCAAAGGAGAAACCCGTACTACTCCGGGACTCCGGGGGATCGGTCGGCCCAGGAAGGAGTACACCTCTCGGAGCCTTTCCGCGAACGCAAGCAAGTCGAGCGGCAAGGGCGTGTGGGGGTCGTGGAGAGCCAACCGGCAGCCTCGGCCGGGTGCAATAGGGGTCGGCACGAGGTGTCATCTCGAGCGCACTGGCCACAAGACGGCCTCCTCCCTCTCTGTCGTGACGGACAGCTTGATACACGCTGCCGCCGCCCCCACCTAGGCGTAGCGAGCGTGCCTCATACCGCCGGGAACGTCACCACCTGACCTGAGCTGAGCGTCTCGCGTGGAGGGCGCTTTCCGACAAACGCCCTCGCGGCGACGGGCGTAGCGTCGTGGTTGCTGAAACCGAGGAGGTTCTCAATGGCCGACTACGCGACGCTACTGCGGGACCATGTGAGCTTGGAGGTCCGCTGTGTGGATCGGTTCTTCCTGCAGGGCTACATCCCGAAGCTGCAAAGCGTGGGGATGGTGTGCAAGTTCTTGCGG
>JAKABK010000058.1 GCA_021796905.1 Actinomycetes bacterium | reverse complement strand
CGCCCATGCCGTGGCGTGGCCCTGCCCGTGCGGTGAGGTCCCGGTGTAGACCCTCGCCCGTCCGTCGGGGAGGACCTCCACCACGGCGAGCTCCCCTCCCCCGTCCCCGTTGGTCACCTCGACGTAGGTGGACACCCCGATGCCGAGCAGACGCCGGTCCCCGGCGGCCCGTCGGCGGGCCTGCTCCTCACGCAGCTCTGCGTACCCGGACGCCTCGAGGGCCAGGTCGAGCGAGCGGGCGTAGTCCCCGCAGTCGTAGACGGTCCCGGTCCCGTTGGTGTAGGGGAAACGGTCGGCCCCGACCAGGTTGGCTCTGCGCACCTCGACCGGGTCGATCCCGACCTCGGCGGCGAAGAGGTCCATCGCCCGCTCGATCGCGGCGGTCGCCTCGGGGCGTCCGGCGCCGCGGTAGGCGACGATCGGGTTGGTGTTGGTCACCACCGCTGTCGCGGCGAACTCGACCTTGCCGATGTCGTAGGTGCCGCTGGTCATGAGCTTGGTGAGGAACGGCAGGAACGTCCCGATCGAGGGGTAGGCGCCGGCGTCCTGGAGGACCTCGAGACGGTAGGCGAGGACCTTTCCGTCACGGCGCCCGCCGATCTTCACCTGCTGGTACTGGCCCCGTCCGTGGCCGAGGGAGACCATGCTCTCCGAGCGGGTCTCGGTCCAGCGCACCGGCCGGCCGGCGCGCCGGGCGAGCCAGGGCAGGACCAGCTCCTCGGGGTACAGGCCGATCTTCGCGCCGAAACCGCCGCCGACGTCGGGGGCGACGACCCGCACCTGGCCGGCGTCGAGGCCGTAGAGGCTGCAGAGGGCGTCACGGGCGCCGTGGGGGTGCTGGTTGCTCGCGTGGAGCGTGAGGCGCCCGTCGTCTCCCCAGGACGCCGTGGCGCTGCGAACCTCGAGCGGGCAGGGCGCGACCCGCTGGTTGACGATCCGGCGGGTGACGACCACCTCGCAATCGGCGAAGGTCGCTGGGTCCGGCTCGGAGGGGATCGAGAGGGCGGTGTTGGTCCCGTGCCCGGGGAACAGCACCACCCGGTCGCTGGCGGCCTCCTCGGGGTCGACGACCACCGGCAGCGGCTCGTAGTCGACGAAGACCGCCTCGGCTGCGTCCTCGCCCTGCTCCCGGGTCTCGGTGAGCACCGCCGCCACCATCTCCCCGACGAAGCGGACCGTGCCCTTGGCCAGCGCCGGACGGGCGAGCGCCTCGGGGACCGGGGCCCCGGCTGGGATGTCGGCCAGGTCGAGCTCGTCACCGGTGAGGACCGCCACCACCCCGGGCATCCCGAGAGCCGCCGTCACGTCGAGCTCGCTGATTCGAGCATGGGCGACGGTGGAGCGCACGAAGGTCACCCACAGCGCGCCGTCGACCCGGAGGTCGTCACCGTAGATGCCGCCGGTGGTCAGGAACTTGGGGTCCTCGCGTCGCAGGACCCGATTGCCGAGAATGCTCACCCGCCCGACACTATTCGCCCGGGACGACCCACCACCGGGGCGGCCGCTCGGCTCAGAGGTCCCGCCAGACCTCGAGTGCCCGCCACCAGGGGCGGCGAGCCCCGGCCGACCCGTGCCGCCGGGTGGCCGGGCGGGCCGCCCGACGCGAGCGCCCGGTCGGGGCCGAGGGGGACGGCAGGACCGCGAAGGCCTTCTGGCCCTTCTTCACCAGGCCGAGCTCCTGGCTGGCGATCCGCTCGATGGTCGCCGGCTGGTGCAGGGACGCCACCTCCCGGCGGAGATGGGAGCTCTCGGCGTCCAACACCGAGAGCTGGTGGCGGACCGCCGATATCTGGTGGCGCTGTTCGACCAGCGTGCGGGTGGGGAAGACGAACAACAGCAGCACCCCGACCGACACGATCGAGGCGAGCAGCAACCATACGGTGCTCCTCACCGGCCGGACGACCCCCCTGCGACGCCGCCCGACCGGCGGCCCACCCCGAAGGGGGCGAGGGCCTCCCGGCCCGGGTAGCGGGCGCTGGACCCGAGGCGCTCCTCGATGCGCAGCAGCTGGTTGTACTTGGCGACCCGGTCGGTGCGCGCCGGCGCCCCGGTCTTGATCTGACCGCAACCGGTCGCGACCGCAAGGTCGGCGATGGTCGTGTCCTCGGTCTCCCCCGAGCGATGCGAGATCACCGACGCGTAACGGTTGCGGGTCGCGAGCCCGACGGTCTCGAGGGTCTCGGTGAGGGTCCCGATCTGGTTCGGTTTGACGAGCACCGCGTCGGCGATGCCGGCGTCGATACCCCGCTGCAGACGCAGCGGGTTGGTGACGAACAGGTCGTCGCCGACGATCTGAACCGCTCCGCCGAGGGCCTGCTGCTGGTATCGCCAGCCGTCCCAGTCCTCCTCGGCCATGCCGTCTTCGACCGAGACGATCGGGTAGCGCTCGACCAGCGAGGCGAGCAGACCGGCCATCTCCTCCGCCGACAGGCTCCGCCCCTCGCCGGCCAGCTCGTAGCGCCCGTCGCGGTACAGCTCGGTGGCGGCCACGTCGAGGGCGATCGCGACCTCGTCACCGGGGGTGCGCCCGGCCCGCTCGATCGCCCGGAGCAAGGTGACCACCGCCTCCTCGTTGGAAGCCAGGTCCGGGGCGAAACCCCCCTCGTCGCCGAGGGCGGTGGACAACCCCCGGTCGCGCAGCTCGGCGCGGAGCGCTTGGTAGGTCTCGGAGCCCCAGCGCAGCGCCTCCCCGAACGACGCCGCCCCGACCGGCACGACCATCAGCTCTTGGAAGTCGACGCTGTTGTCGGCGTGGGCCCCACCGTTGAGCACGTTCATCATCGGCACCGGCAGGACGTGTGCCCCGCTGCCGCCGACGTAGCGGTACAACGGCAGGCCGACCTCCTCGGCCGCCGCCCGAGCCACCGCCAGCGACACGCCGAGGATCGCGTTCGCCCCCAACCTGGCCTTGTCGGGGGTCCCGTCGAGGTCGATCAGGGTCAGGTCGAGGGCCCGCTGGTCACCGGCGTCGAGTCCTTCGACCGCGTCGGCGATCGGGCCCTCGACGTTACCGACGGCCCGCAGCACCCCCTTGCCGGCGTAGTCCGCCCCGCCGTCGCGCAACTCGACCGCCTCGAAGCTGCCCGTCGATGCCCCCGAGGGCACCGCTGCACGTCCCTGGGCCCCGGAGGCGAGGACGACCTCCACCTCCACGGTCGGGTTGCCGCGGGAGTCGAGGATCTGGCGGGCGATCAGCTGGTCGATGGCGCTCATGGTCGGTGGCCGTCAGGGCACGTCGCCGGCGGACGACCCGCGGCACGCTGTTGGCGGTGGGGGAAACGGTAGCCGAGTGGCGCCCGTGGTTGGTGTTGTTCCCGGGACGGGGGCCTCCCCCCGGCGGGGGTTGGGTCTCCCGCCACAACCGCTCGACCGCTGCGGGATCGGGATCGCCGGGCCGGGCCCGCTCCGAGCCGGGCGCGGCGGCGAGCCGCTCGACGGCCGCGACCCGCCTGGCGAAGCGGTCGAGCACGTAGCGCAACCCCAGCTCCGGGTCGACGCCGGCCTTGCGGGCGACGGCCACGACCGAGAACAGCACCTCGCCGACCTCCCGGGTCGGCGCCGCCGTCACCGGCCCGTCCCCGGGTCCGCCGGCCCCGCCGCGGTCCCCGCCCACTCCGCCACCTGCGGCGCCCGCCTCGCCACCTGCGGCGCCCGCTCTGCCACTTGAGGCGCTCGTTCCGCCACCTGTGGCGCCGACCCCGCCGGAGATCGCGGTGTCGAGCTCGGCCAGCGCCGCGTCGAGCGCCGCCCGGGCGCCCGCCGCGTCGGGCCAGTCGAGACCGAGACCCCCCGCGACCCGCCGCTGGAGCTTGTCGGCCCGGGCGAGCGCCGGCAGGGCCGCCGGCACCCCGTCGAGCACGCTCGAGCGTCCCTTCTCGGCACGCTTGCGGTCCTCCCAGCTTCGCTCGGAGGAGTCGGCGGTGCCGTCCCCGTCGAGGCCGAAGAGGTGGGGGTGGCGGGCGTAGAGCTTGTCGTGGATCCCGCCGGCGACATCCGCGAAGGCGAACCGGCCCTCCTCGGCGGCGATCTGGGCGTGGATGACGACCTGGAACAGCAGGTCCCCGAGCTCTTCTTCCAGGTGCTCCCAGCCGTCGTCGGAGGGCAGCTCGTCGATCGCGTCGAGGACCTCGTAGCTCTCCTCGAGCAGGTGCCGGCGGAGGCTCGAGTGGGTCTGCGCCCGGTCCCAGTCGCAGCGTTGCCTCAGGTCGGCGGCCAGGGCGACGAGCCGGGCGGTCTCGCCGGCGACCGGTGCCGCCAGCTCGGGCACCCACACGCAGGTGAGGTGGGCCGCCTCGACCTCCCGGTCGAGCTCGGCCCAGGCGACCTGGCGGACCGACTCGTCGGGCAGCCCGAGGCGTTGGAGGACCACCGCCGGCCCCGGGTCGCCTTCGACGGCGAGCTTGATGTCGGAGAGCACCAGGCGGTGATCGGTCTGGGCGACCAGGAGCGGTCCGGTGGCGCCGGCGGCCTCGAGCGCGAAGCGGTGGCCGTCGACCAGCTTCACGCCGGCGGCGAGCGGGTCGACGCCGAGCCGCTCCCAGGCGAGGTCGAGGAACGACAGCGCCGGGAGGACCACCACCTCCACTCCGGCCGCCGGGGCCGTCGCCCGCCGGAGCAGCTCGACGCTGCGCTCGGCGACGAGCGGGGACCCGGGGACGGCGTAGAGCACCTCACCGTGACGCCCGGCCGCGTCGGCGAGGGTGGCGGCGATCGTCTGGTAGACCTCCTCCAGGCTGGAGGCGGTCTCGTAGGTCCGATCGAAGCTGGTGGCGTCGCCGACCAGGTGGGCGCTCGGGTGGCGGGTGGTGCGCAGGTAGCGCAACGGTGCGGCCTCGATGGCGGCGAGGGTCCCGGCGGTCACCAGGTCGGGGTCGCCGGGCCCGAGGCCGACGACGACCACCCGGCCCAGCGGGTCCCCTCCCACCGCTCAGGAAGCGGGGGTGCTCGGCGGGGCCACCTGGTAACCGTGCGAAGCGGAGCCCTGCCAGCTCCCGTACTCCGGGTTGATCGCGACCTTGGCGGCGGCGAGCACCGCGTCGAGGCGGGGGAAGCTCCCGCCCGAGTTGGACGCGACCACCGCCTCGATGGTGTCACGGAGGGTGCGGTCGAGACGGATCGGGGTGCGGTGGGTGACCACGACCACCTCGTAGCCGCCGGAGGTGCGGACCACCCGCGCCCGGGTGCCGACCGGGAGGGTCTCTACCGCCGAGGCGAAGGCGTCGGGCTGGGCGGCGAGCTGGGTGGGGGTGTAGCACTCGACCGGCGCGCCGCCCCCGGCAGCGGTCGAGGACCTCCCGGCCGCGACCGAGGCGGCGTAGGCATCCGCCTGGCGCAGCGAGGACGCGAAGTCGACCTTGCCGGAGGACCCGCCGGGGGCGAAGACCGGGGCCCGCGCGCAGACCTCGAGGTAGAGGTAGCCCGACAACTGCTTGTAGGCGGCCTCCAGCTCCTTCGCCGGGAGAGCGGGCGGTCCGAGACGGGCGAGGTCGGCGGTGCGCACCGCCAGGGTCTGGCGGTAGGAGGCGGGGAAGCCCTGCCAGTAGGGCCCGTAGTCGGCTGCCTCGACCGCCCCCGCGACGACCAGGTCGTACCGGTCGGGGGAGAGGCCGTGCGCGTCGAGGTAATGACCGACGGCTGCGGCGGTGACGGCCCCGGTGAGGACGTGCGCGGTCCAAAGCGAGTTGTAGGTGCCGTGCACGGACCCGGAGACCTGCTCGCCGGAGCTGGCGCTGGCCTTGTCCACGGCGGCGATGTATGCCTTGTTGGACGACAGCGACGAAAGCTCGGCGTCGAGCGCCGAGCTGTTGATCGAGGTCCCGTCGACCCTGGCGGCGTCGGGCTGCGAGCTGCACGCCGAGGCGAGCAAGCCGAGCGAGACGGTGACGGCGACGCCGGCGAGTATGCGGGGTATGCGCTTCACGGGGTCCCGATCGTACCGACGGCCGGCACCAGAGCGGACAGCAGGTCGGCCAGGGCGCCTGCAGGCTCCGCGCCCCGGGGCAGCTCGAGCACCAGCTGGCCGGTGTCCTCCTTGTAGACCGCGCGTGGCCACAACCTCGACAGGCGCACCCGTTCGGAGGCCTTGAGGGCGAGGGGTTGCATCCGGGCGGTCGCCCCCGCCGGCCCCAGCCCTCCCCCGCTGCGCTTGACGACGGTGACCTCGCGCAGCCCGACCCGGGAGCACTCGGCGCGCAGGTGACCGATCCGCAGCAACGCCTCGGCCGGCTCGGGGACCGGCCCGTAACGGTCGAGCCACTCCGAGGCGATGTCGTCCACCTCGGCGTGGGTGGTGACCGTCGCCAAGCGGCGGTAGGCCTCGAGACGCAGGTCCTCCCGGGCGACGTAGTCGTCGGGGAGGTTGGCGGTGACCGGCAGGTCGAGACGGATCTCGGCCGGTTCGCGCCTCTCCTCGCCCTTCAGCTCGGCCACCGCTTCGCTCACCATCTGCACGTAAAGGTCGTAGCCGACCGCCGCGATGTGGCCGGACTGGTCGCCCGAGAGGAGGTTGCCGGCCCCGCGGATCTCGAGGTCGCGCATCGCGATCTTGAAACCCGAGCCGAGCTCGGTGTGCTCGCCGATCGTGCGCAGCCGCTCGTAGGCCTCCTCCGACAGCGACATGTCGGGCGGGTAGAGCAGGTAGGCGTAGGCGCGCTGACCGGCCCGGCCGACCCGCCCCCGCAGCTGGTGGAGCTGGCCGAGGCCGAGACGGTCGGCCCGGTCGACTACCAGGGTGTTGACCGTCGGCATGTCGATGCCCGACTCGATGATCGTCGTGCAGACCAGCACGTCGTAACGGCCCTCCCAGAAGTCGAGGACGACCTTCTCGAGCGCCCCCTCGTCCATCTGGCCGTGGGCGACCGCGACACGCGCCTCGGGCACGAGCCCCCGCACCTCGGCGGCGACCTTGTCGATGTCAGCGACCCGGTTGTGCACGAAGAAGACCTGACCTTCGCGCAGCAGCTCCCGGCGTACCGCCTCGGCGACCGCCCGGTCGTCCTGCTCGCCGACATAGGTGAGGATCGGCTGACGCTCGGCGGGGGCGGTCTGCAACAAGGTGAGGTCCCGGATCCCCGTCAGGCTCATCTCGAGCGTTCGGGGGATCGGTGTGGCGGTGAGGGTGAGCACGTCGACGTCGGTGAACAGCTTCTTGATCGCCTCCTTGTGGTTGACCCCGAAGCGTTGCTCCTCGTCGACTACGAGCAGGCCGAGGTCCTTGAAGCGCACCTCCCCCCCGAGGAGCCGGTGGGTGCCGACCACCACGTCGACCGATCCGTCCGCCAGACCGTCGACGACCTGACGGGCCTGGGCGGGGGTGAGGAAACGCGACAGCATCTCGACGCGCACCGGGTAGCCGGCGAAACGATCCGAGAAGGTCTGGAAGTGCTGGGAGGCGAGCAGGGTGGTCGGTACGAGGATCGCGACCTGCTTGCCGTCCTGGACCGCTTTGAACGCGGCGCGGATCGCCACCTCGGTCTTGCCGAAACCGACGTCACCGCAGACCAGGCGGTCCATCGGCACCGCCGACTCCATGTCGGCCTTCACCTCGGCGATCGCCTTCAGCTGGTCGGGGGTCTCGTCGTAGGGGAACGACTCCTCCACCTCGACCTGCCAGGGTGTGTCGGGGGCGAAGGCGTGCCCGGGGGAGGCGACCCGCTGCTGGTAGAGGACCACCAGCTCCTGGGCGATCTCCTTGACCGCGGAGCGCACCCGCGACTTGGTCTTCTGCCATTCGCTGCCGTTCAACCGGTTGAGCGACGGGCTCTCCCCACCCGAGTAGGGCCGGAGCAGGTCGACCTGGTCGGAGGGCACGTAGAGCTTGTCGCCGGAGCGGTACTCGAGGACCAGGTAGTCACGCTCGACCCCGCCGATCGAGCGGCGCACCATCCCCCCGAAACGCCCGACGCCGTGCTGGTAGTGCACCACGTAGTCGCCGGCGGTCATGTCGTCGAAGACCGTCTCGGACGCCCGGGCGCGCGGCCGGGGACGTCGGTGGGTGCGGTGCCTGCCGGTGAGGTCCCCCTCGGCGAGGACCGCGACCTTGACCGGCGGGTAGACGAACCCCCGCTCGAGGGGGGCGACCACGACCCGGATCCCGGGGTCGGCGAGCCCGGGTCCGGGTTCGACGACCGGGGCGTCGAACCCGTGACCGGCGAGGGTCGCCGCGAGGCGCTCCGCGCTGCCCCGGCCCTCGGCGCAGACCACGACCCGGTAGCCGTCTGAGACCAGCTCGCCGAGGCGGCGCGCCAGCAGCCCCGTCTCGGAGACCACACCGC
>JAKABK010000057.1 GCA_021796905.1 Actinomycetes bacterium | reverse complement strand
CCGAGCGGTCACCCGGGCCCAGCCGGCGGGCTCGACGCGGCTGGGGCCCTGGCGGCAGTCGTCGCGCAGGTGGGCGAAGCGGTGGTCGGCGCCACCGAGGCACTCGAGCAGCTGCTCGTCGCCTTGCTGTGCCGAACCCATGTCCTGGTCGAGGACGTGCCCGGCACGGGCAAGACCCTCCTCGCCCGCTCACTGGCCCGGGCCCTCGGATGCCAGTTCCGCCGTGTGCAGCTCACTCCCGACGTGCTGCCCTCCGACATCACCGGCTCGAGCGTGTTCGACCAGCGCGACGCCAGCTTCGAGTTCCGCCCCGGTCCGGTCTTCACCCAGGTCCTGTTGGCCGACGAGATCAACCGGGCCACACCGCGCAGCCAGTCCGCTCTCCTCGAGGCGATGGAGGAGCAGCAGGTGACCGTCGACGGGGAGACCCGGCCCCTCCCGCAGCCGTTCTTCGTGATGGCCACTCAGAACCCGTTGGAGATGGAGGGCACCTTTCCCCTCCCAGAGGCGCAACTGGACCGGTTCGGTCTGCGGGTGATCCTCGGCTACCCGAGCGCCGAGAACGAGCGGGTCATCCTGCGGCGCTTCGAGACCGACCAGGCACCCGAAGTCGTGCCCGTGCTCGGCCCCGCCGGGGTCACCACCTTGCAGCGCTCCCGGGCCGCGGTCGTCGTCGCCGACGACGTGGTCGACTACCTCCTCGGAGTCGTGCGGGCGACACGCGAGGACAACCGTCTCGCCCTCGGCGCCAGTCCCCGCGCCGCCCTCGCACTGCACCGAGCCGCCCAGGCCCGGGCCTTGCTCCGAGGTCGCAGCTTCGTCCTGCCCGACGACGTGAAGGCCCTTGCCGTGCCCGTCCTCGCCCACCGCCTGGTGCCCACCGGGGCGGCACGCCTGCGCGGGGTGACCGCCCAGTCCGTGCTCGCCGAGGTCCTCGTCGGCCACGAGGTTCCCGTCGAGGACCTGTCGGCGTCGACCCACGAAGGCCCTGCTTGAAGCGGAGCGCCTCGACGAGCCAGCCCGAACGTCCCCGTCGCCTGGACGGGGAGCTGGAAGCGGCCATCGCCTTGGCCGTGGTAACTGTCATCGGAGCCCTCCTGGGTTCGCTCCCGCTATCTCTCGTCGGTGCGCTCGGGGGGCTCGGAGCGGTCACGCTCCATCTCTGGCAGCGCTCGTGCCTGGACGGCCTGGGCTACCGGCGTCGCCTGTCGAGCGGGCGTGCCGACTTCGGCGAGGAGGTCGTGCTCGAGGTCGAAGTGGTCAACGACAAGCCGCTCCCGCTCACCTGGCTCGAGGTCGAGGACCTGGTACCGGCCAACCTGGAACTGCTCGGGGCTACCGTCGTGACCTACGACCAGCTCGACTCCCGCATGCAGTCGGTGCTGGCACTGCTCCCCTACCAACGGGTACGCCGGCGGATCGTGGTGCGCTGCACCGAGCGCGGCCCGCACCGTTTCGGGCCCGCTTCGCTGCGCTCGGGGGACCCGCTCGGCCTGCAAGTACGGGAGCTGGCCCTGGCCGGCTACGACGAGCTGCTCGTGTACCCCAAGCGCTTCGCCGTCGACGTCGGCGCGCTGTCGTCGCGCGCACTGCTC
Organism: Actinomycetes bacterium; assembly: GCA_021796905.1. Taxonomy (GTDB): domain Bacteria; phylum Actinomycetota; class Acidimicrobiia; order Acidimicrobiales; family Palsa-688; genus JAKAQB01. Next base: position 6,702 of record JAKABK010000057.1, on the reverse strand, counting down.
GGCGACTCGCGCTCCCGATGGGCGCCACTGGAGGACCCGACCCGCGTCGTCGGTGTGCGCGCCTACCGGCCCGGGGATCCGCTGCGTTCCATCGACTGGCGGGCTTCCGCTCGCAGCCCGGTCCTGCAGGTGCGTGAGCTCGAGTCCTCGGCGAGCCGCAGCGTCGCGCTCCTCGTCGACTACCGGGTCCCGACCGTCCTCGCCAGGCGCGAGGCGCGTTCGCAGCTCGAGCTGGTCATAGCCGTGGCCGCTTCGTTGTTCTGCGAGCTGGCCGAGCAGCGCTGCGCGGTCGGCTTGTGGGCCTCGGGTGCGCTCGACGGCGCCCCGCTCGCCTTCCCCTGCCGCCACGGACCCGAGCAGGTACCGACCGTCCTCGAGGCTCTTGCCCGCACGCCGGCCGTCGAGCGCGTCGCGTTCTCCACCGTGCTCGCCGCCCAGGTCGGGACCCTGCGGACGGGAACGAGCCTGGTGGTGGTGGCCGCCGACTTCCCCGAGCCGAGCGTCCTCGCCCTCCCAGAGCTGCGCAGGCGCCACCACCTGAGCGCCGTGTGGGTCCAGGGCCCGGTCGGGCAACCCCCGCCCCGGGAGGTCGCCGACGTGACCTACCGTGTCGAGCACACCGATGACTGGCGAGAGCGAGACGTCTTGGACCTGGCTCCATAGGGTCGTCGTCCCGGCGATCCTCGCGGCCGTCGCCGCCACGTGGGTCTCGACGTGGCTCTCGGCGCTGGTCCATGTCGGCACACGCCCGGCCGGGCTCTCCTACCCCTTGGTGGCGGCACCCGTCGTCGTGGCCGTCACCGCCACCGCCGTCGCCCGCCGCGCGGTGCCCGAAGGGTCCTGGCGGACAGCCCGGGCGGCGGTCGCCGGCGGGCCGCGCACCCTGCGGCGGTGGTTGCGCCGGTCGGCCCAGGCGGCGAGCGCGGTCCCGGGCGGGTCGGACGGATCGGGGCCCGGCGGCCTGGCCAGCATCGGCCGGGTCGGCAGCGTGGCACTGGCATGGGTCGCGGCGGTAGCGCTCACCGCCGGCCTGGTCTCGAGCGCTCTCGGCCGGGCCGGCTGGCTGGTGGCCGCCACCCACCCCTGGAGCCTGCGGGGAGCGGACCCGACCGGCGCGGCCGACCTGGGGTGGTTCGTAGCCGTCGGGTCCTGGGCGGTGGGCACACGGCTGTCCCGACGGGAGGTCGACGAGCAGCGAGGCCTGCGCTGGAACGCCACGGCCGCCGGCGCCCTGACCCTGTTCTTCCTCGTCGCTGCCCTCCACGGTGGACAGCTACGCCACCTGGCGGGGGGAGCCGCCGGGTTGCTGCTCGTTGCCTTCCCCGGCGCTGCGGCCACCCTCGCCCTGGTACACCAACGCGACCTCGAGCGGCGCGTCCTGCACCGGACGGCGGCACCGCCCGGACCGGTGTGGATCGCGGCGCTGGGCGCGCCGATGGCAGCCCTCGCAGGGGTCGCCGTGCTCATCGCGCTGCTCGTCGGTCCCCTCGCCCCGGTGGTCGGCGACGCCCTGCGCCAGGTCTTCGACTGGGTGATCGGGGCGATGGTCGCAGTGCTGCGCGACATCCGCGGGCTGCGCCACGTCCGGGAGCCGACCGAGGAGCCCCCAGCTGGGGCAACGGGGACCCGCCACATCACCGCCACCGGAGGTGGCGCCTCACCTCTTTGGGTCACCGTCCTGCTCGAGTCACTGCTCGCAGCTGCCCTGCTCGCCGCTCTGGCGGCCGTGGGCGCCCGGGTCCTGCGCTGGTACCGGGGGCGTCGAGCCCGCCCGAACGTCCCGGCCGAGACCGGGGCGGAGGTGTTGTCGGACTCGGTGTTCTCCTGGTCGCACCTGTTCCGGCAGCTCCGGGACGCCCTGAGCCGGCGACGACGGCGACTGCGCCTGTCGATCCGGCACCCCCGAGCGTCGCCCACGAACCTTCCCCCACCAGCCGCCCCGAGGCTCGACCCGCCCGGCGAGTCGGTCAGGGCGGAGTACCGCCGTCTCCTCGTCGCTGCCGCCGCTGCCGGGAAGGCCCGTGCCCGGGCCGAGACCCCCCTCGAGCTCGCCGTCCGCCTCGCCGGCCCCCGGTCGGACCCAGCGGCGTCGGACCCGGGCCGCGCCGAGCGGAACGGGGCGGCCGGCGGAGCCGGCTTCACCCTCACATCCGAGCCATCAGAGACATCCGAGCCATCCGAGCGTTCCTGGGCGACCGACGATCTGGGACAGCTGACCGAGATCTACGACGAGGTGCGCTACGGCGCCGCCCCCGACGGCGGCGAGAGGGCCGTGGTCGCCGGCCGCCTGACCGCATCGGTCGCTTCCTGGTTACATGCCACGGACGGCGGCCGGGAGCCGATGGCCTGAGCAGTCCGGCACCAGCGACGCATGGCGCGGCTGACCGGCAGGCGACGACGACCCGCTGCTGCGCGGATCCTGCGGCCGCCAGTGCCTTCTCCGGTCGTCGGCGGCGCCCATCTCGCCGGCCACCGCCGCAGACGACCGGTCCGTCAGCCCGGTCGGACCGAAGCCAGCGACGCGAAGACCACCGTGTTGTCGAGGTACTGGCGGGTCGTGTAGTCGAACGCGCCGCCGCAGGTGATCAAGCGGAGCGCAGCGAAATCGGTCGGGCCGTAGACCAGCGCGGTCGGGAAATGCGACTTCGGGTAGCGGCGGACGCCGTCGACCCGGAAGGTGGTGATCGTGCCGTCCGCCAGGGTCACCTCGACCCGGTCCCCCGGGCGCAGCGCGCCGAGCCGGAAGAACACCGCCGGACCGTAGATGTTGTCCACGTGACCGACGATCACCGACGGTCCGATCTGGCCCGGGGTGGGCGAGTAGCGGTACCAGGCCGCCTCGCTCGGCCGGGCGAACAGCGGGGGCACCCCGATGCTCCCGTTGGAGGAGAGACCGACCTCGCCGACGCCGGCGTCCACCCCGATCGCTGGGATCTCGATCCTCACCGGCGCCGAGCGCGCCGCCACCGCTCCGAGCACCGCTCCGCTGCGGTGCGCCAGGGCGGACGCGAGCTGGTCCAATCCCACCCGCTCGGCCGATCCGGCCGCCCCTCGCACCGCGGCGGACCCGGCAGGGGCGAGCGTTCCAGCCTGCGCGGCATCCGGCTGAGGAGCGTGGTGCTGGCTGGCCGCGGCGACACCGATCGCGACCCCACCGCCGGCGACCAACGCCGAGCCGGCCACGAGGGCCGCGAGCCCCTGGCGCAGCGGTCTCCTGCGGAGGTGCCCACGCCGGCGGCGCCCGAAGGGGTGGCGGCGCGAGGACATGGCTCCCCGGCCTACAGGCTCACACGCGCCCGGCGCCGACGTCGCCACCCGAAGCCCGCCAGTCCCGCACCCGCGACGACCGCGGCCGCGCCCCCGTAGACGAGCCCGGCGTCCTGGAGCCCAGCTGTGCTACCCGAGCCGGTAGCCGCCGCACCGACCGGAGCGGTCGCGGCGAACGACGCGCTGCACGCCGCCCCGATGGCGTCGGCGTCGGCGGTCAGCTTCGAGACGTCGATCTGGCCGTGGGTGACGGCCTCGAGCTGGCTCACGAACGCCGCCACTGCGCTCTTCACGCCGGCGGACGCGCCGGACGATTCGCTCTCGAGCCCGCTGACGAAACCCCCGATCTTGGTGGCGAGCGCGGAGCTGTTGCTCGCCGCCTGCGGGAGCTCCTTCTGGATGCTCGAGAGGGTCGACTGGATCTGACTGCACGCAGCAGACGACTGGGCTGCCGCCGGCGCGGCCGCTCCGACGACGAGCGCGCCCCCGGCCACGACTCCTACAACGAGCCCCGCTACCCGACCCATGGTTGCCCTCCTCCAGCCAGGTGATGCACCAACCGACCCGGTTCGGCGGGCTGCGCCCAGCGAACCTACATGTCTCGTACCCCTGCCGCCCCAGGCACAAACCGGGAGCTCACACGATTTGTCGTACTGTTTCATGAGGTCCCATGTATATTGGAGCGGTGCTGGTGGTCAATCCGCTCGGTCCTTCCGCCGCCCGCTACTACCGCGACGGGGAGTCCCCCGGGACCTGGCGCGCCAAGGGGAGCTCCGCGATCGGGCTCGACGGGCAGGTCTCCCCGACCGCCCTCGAGCACCTGCTGCAGGCGCGCGATCCGCACTCCGGGGTGGAGCTCTTCGGTCGCCGACACCCACACCGTCGGGCAGGCTGGGACCTGATCGTCGCCGCCCCGAAGTCGGTCTCGGTGCTCGCCGGCCTGGCACCGCCGCCCCGGGCGGAGGCACTCGTCGCCGCCCAGCAGGCGGCCGTGGACGACGCCCTCGCCTGGTTGGAGCAGCGAGCCTGCTGGGCTCGCCGCGACGGTCGTCTCGTAGCCGCGGACGGCCTGATCGCCGCCCGCTTCGACCACCACCGCTCCGCCGCCGGCGACCCCCACCTCCACGCCCACGTGGTGCTCGCCAACCTCGCTCGGACCCCTGACGGTCGCTGGTCGAGCCTCGACGGGAGCTCGCTGTGGCTCCACCGGAGGGCGTTCTCGGCGATCTACGACCTAGCCTTGCGCCACCACCTCGAGCGGTGCGGGCTGCGGGCCGGCTGGGAGCTGCACCCCGACGGCACCTGGGACGTGGCCTCGGTCCCGCGAGCGGCGATCGACTCGGTCAGTCGTCGCGAGGCGGACGTGCGGCGCACCCTCACCGACGAGGAGACCACCCGTCGGTCCCGGCGGGCAGCTCGCGCCCTCACCCGTCCCGACGAGCCACGAACAGTCCCAGGAGACCACCCGTCGGCGACGACGAAGAGCTGGTGGGGCGCTGTCACGGCGGCCGGTCTCGATCCGGGGGCGGCAGCCGGGATCAGCTACCCCCGCGCCGAACCGCACTGGGCAGAGCCCCCCCTGACCGGGAGCACGTCCCCCCGGGAACCACTGTCGTCCCGGGAACCGCTGTCCCCCCGGGAACCACTGTCGTCCCGGGAACCGCTGTCCCCCCGGGAACCACTGTCGTGGCGTCCCCGAGCGTCCCCCGAGGCGACAGCTCGCGAACATCCCGTTTCGACGGGTCCTCCCCCGCTCGATCTGGCCGGCTCGGTCGGAGCCCGGCTCGTCTCCCGGCGCTCGGATTGGACCTCCCGGGACGTCGTCGTCGCCCTTGCCGCCAGCGCAGCCTTCGGCGTCACACCCGAGGCCGCCGACCGGTGGGCCCGGGACTTCTCACGGTCCTGTCTTCCTGCCCCCGGGGGCCGCTTGACCAGCCCGGCCGCAGGTGACCTCGACCGCTCGGTCCTCGACCTCGCGCGCCGGGCGGCGCGGGGGATCGGCCTGGCCGCTCCCGACGCGCTGGAGGCTGCCCTCTACCGCCGGCCCGACCTCGACCCGACGGCTCGGGCAGCGGTCCGTCGGCTCACCGGGGCAGGTCACGGTGTCGACCTGCTCGGGCTCCCCGAAGCGTCCGGCACCGGTGGCGCCGGGTGCGAGGCCCTCGTCGCCCAGGCCGCGGTCCTCGACGCGGCCCGCGAGGCCTGGACGGCGAGCGGGCAGCACGTGGTCGTGGCGAGCACCACCGCCGGTACCGGCCGCTGGGCTGCCCTCGCCGGCCTTTCCGGTCCCGCCGGGTCGCCGGGTGCGGGCCCCGAGACCTCCCTGCGGGCAGCCGGGCTCCGCGGCCTGCGGGCAGCCGGCGGGCGCCCAGCGAGCGTGCTCGTCGTCGACCGGGCCGACCGGCTCTCCCCCGAGGACCTCCGTGACCTCCTGGAGGAGGCGTCCCTGGCCCCCACCAAGGTGGTCCTCGTGCGCGGCGGGACCCTGCCGGCGCTGCACACGGCGACCTGCCGCGGCCTGGAGGCGATCGACGCCGACCTCGGTCACGCCACCCCTTCGCAGCACCCGCCCGGTTCGCTCGGCGGTCCCGACGCGCCCCTCGGAGCGCTCAGCACCGGCCGAGCCCTCGAGCGGATCACGACACTCTGGGACGGCCCCGACGCTCCCCACCGGCTGGTCGGGCTCGGTCCCGCCGAGGTCAACGAGCTCAACCGTCGGGCACGGGAGTCGCTGCGCTCCGCCGGCCGTCTCACGGGCCCCGACGTGATCCTCGCCGGCCGGCCCTTCGCCGTCGGCGACCTGGTGATCCCGCTGCGACGGGAGGCCGGGGCGCCGGGCAGCGTCGGGAGGGTGGTCGGCGCCGAGCCGGGCAGCGCCCGCCACCCTGGGAGGGTGGTGGTCGACTGGGGCGGATCGGACCGTACCCACGACGCCTGGTCCGCGCGCCACTTGGGACACGGCTACGCCCTCACCCCCGCCGGCCTGCGCCTCCGGGCCGGCCCGGCGTTGCTGCTCGGTCAGCCCGCCGCTCTCGGGCCGAGCGCCCGCTGGGTGGAGCTGTCCCTCCGAGCCGGCGGACCGGACCCCGGAGCGGACCTCACACCGGGGCCACGCCGGGACCTCGGGATCGGCACGGTCCCGGAGCACGGACCCGGGAGGCCGGCACGACAGCCGGCGGCACCCGAACGCACCCCGGGCACACAGCCGACACCGGCGACCCCGGGCAGCCGCCGCCTGGTCCGGGAAGTCCCCGACCTGGGACCCGGTCTCGGGACCGGTTGGTGAAGACCGGCAGCGGCCGACACCCCCCCCGACCAGCCCACACCCCGACCAGCCCAGAGCGCGGACCGGTTCAGCCGGTGAGCAGCTCCCGGGCGCCCCGGTCGGTGGAGGGGTGGCGCAGCTTGGACATCGCCCGGGCCTCGATCTGGCGG
>JAKABK010000056.1 GCA_021796905.1 Actinomycetes bacterium | reverse complement strand
ACACAGGCGCGTCGACGCCGTGAACCGGCCCCTGTCTCGTCCCCGGCCCCGGACCCGGGCCTCCCGGAGCGTCCGGCCCGGGGCGCAGCACGAAGCCAGCCTCCGACCCGCAGCGCCGGGCCCGCCAGCAGCGCTGAGCGCACCCGCAGCACCCGCAGCACCCGCAGCGTCGGCGCAGCCGCTCGCCGCCCGGACGCGGCCCGACCGGTCGCCGGGCGGGGATCGGCCATCCCCGCCGGGTCCGCCGCGACCCGCGGCGGACGGTCCGCGCTCGCCGCTGCGGTGGCTGCCGAGGCCCCAGAGAGCCCCGCTCCGGGGCTCGAGGCCGCCCTCCGCCTGGTCGAGCCGCGCCGCCGGGCCAAGGCCTCCGCACGGCCCGGGGTGGTTCTCGGAGGACTGTGCCTCCTGGCCGTGGCCTCCGTGTTCGCCCTCGTTACCCTGCACGTGGTCTCGGCCGAGCAACAGCTGAAGCTCGACAGCCTGAACCTGCAGGAGCAGCGGGCCCAGGGCACCTACGAGGACCTCCGCCTCCAGGTCGACACCCTCGACACCCCGGGTCGGATACTCTCCGCGGCAACCAAGCTCGGCATGGTCCAGCCCGGGACGGTCACCTACATCCGGGTCCCCGGTGCTCCGTCGGTGACCGGGCTTTCGTCGCCGAGGGGTGTTCCCTCCGGACCGGCCGACGCGACCAGGATGGGCGCGGTGCTGGCAGGCAACTCGTGAACAACGCCCAGAACCGGGCTGCACGGACAGGACGCTGACTTCGTGCGGCTCGATCTCCTGGTCGAGCGATCGCTCGGCGGGACCGGTCTGCTCGTGGCCGTCGACGGCGACGCCACCGGCGAGATCTCCTCGATCGCCCTCGATTCGCGCCGTGTCGAGCGGGGAGCGTTGTTCGCTTGTGTCCCCGGCCGGGTGACCGACGGGCACGAGCACGCCCGCCCGGCGGTGGCGGCCGGCGCCGTCGCGCTCCTCTGCGAGCGGCCCCTCGACATCGCAGTGGCGCAGGTCGTCGTCACCTCGGTGCGCCTGGCCCTGGGACCGGTCGCCGCCGCGCTCCACGACCGGCCCTCGGAGAGCCTGGTGGTCGTCGGGGTCACCGGCACCAACGGCAAGACGACCACAGTCACCCTGATCGCCTCGGTGCTCGAGGCCCACGGTTGGAGGTCGACCTCGCTCGGGACCCTCACCGGGGCCCGGACCACCCCGGAGGCACCAGAGCTGCAGGAGCAGCTCGCCCGGCTCCGCCGTGAAGGCTTCCGGGCGCTGGCGATGGAGGTGTCGTCGCACGCCCTCGACCAGCACCGGGTCGACGGGACCCGCTTCGCCGCCGGGGTCTTCACCAATCTCACCCAGGACCACCTCGACTACCACCTCACCATGGAGAACTACTTCGCCGCCAAGGCCAGGTTGTTCGAGCCGGGCCGTTGTGGGGTGGCGGTGGTCAACCGGGACGACCCCTACGGGCGGCGGCTCGTCTCGAACCTGGAGGTCTCCGGGGCGCCGGTGGTCACCTTCGGGGTCTCCGACGCCGAGGACCTCCGGGTCGAGGTGACCGGAAGTCGTTTCGGTTGGCGGGGAGAGGAGGTCCGCCTCGCCCTCGGCGGGCGCTTCAACGTCGTCAACGCCCTCGCCGCGGCCGCCACCGCCGAGGCGCTCGGCGTCCCACCCGATCAGGTCGCTGCCGGCCTGGCTGCGCTCGCAGCGGTCCGGGGACGCTTCGAACGGGTCGACGCCGGCCAGGACTTCACGGTCCTGGTGGACTACGCCCACACCCCTGACGGTCTCCGTCGCGCCCTCGAGGCGGCACGCGAGCTGACCGCCGGGAGGCTCGTGGTCGTCTTCGGCGCCGGCGGGGACCGTGACCACGACAAGCGCCCGGCGATGGGCCGGGTCGCCGCCGAGCTCGCCGATCTCGCGGTGGTGACCTCCGACAACCCGCGCAGCGAGGACCCGGGGGCGATCATCGCCGATGTCGTCGCCGGCGTCGCCGACCCCGAGCGGGTCCGGGTGGTCCCCGACCGGGCGGCGGCGATCGAGACCGCGATCTGGGTCGCCGGCCCTGGGGACGTGGTCGTCGTCGCCGGGAAGGGACATGAGCGGGGCCAGGAGATCGGCGGACAGGTCCGCCCCTTCGACGACGTCGAGGTGACCCGCCGGGCCCTGGAGGGGCTCATCGCGCGTCGGGGCCCGGCGAGCCCGGGTCGGGCCCGCCGATGATCGCCCTCTTGATCGCCGGTTCCGTCGGACTGCTCACCACCATGCTCGGAACGCCCCTGCTGATCGGGTCCCTGCGCATCCGCGGGATCGGCCAGCAGATCCGCGAGGACGGTCCGAGCGGGCACCACGACAAGGCGGGCACCCCGACCATGGGCGGTCTCGCGATCGTCGGGGCCGCCACCCTCGGCTACGTCGTGGCCCACGCCGGCCGGCTCGAGATCTTCACCGCACGCTGCATCGTCGCGGTGGTCACGATCTGCCTCGCGGCGCTCGTCGGGTTCGTGGACGACTACTTGAAGGTGAGCCGGCAGCGCAGCCTCGGTCTCAACGCCCGGGCGAAGGCCGGCGCGCTGCTGTTGATCGCGGTCGGCTTCGCGGTGGTCGCGGTGGAGGTCCTCGGGGTCTCCACCCGGCTGTCGTTCGTGCGCTTCGACGCTCCCGGCTGGCAGCTCGGCGCGATCGGCTGGTCGATCTTCGCGGTCCTCGCCATCCTCGGGACGACCAATGCCGTCAACCTGACCGACGGTCTCGACGGTCTCGCCACCGGGTCGTCGGCGTTCGCGTTCGTGACCTTCACGGTGATCGGCTTCTTCCAGCTGCGCCACCTCGAGATCTACCGCAACCCTTACCCGGCGTCGCTCGACGAGGCCATCCTGTCGACCGCGTTCATCGGGGCGTGCGCAGGGTTCCTCTGGTGGAACGCCGCCCCGGCGAGGATATTCATGGGTGACACCGGATCGCTCGGCCTCGGGGCCGCGATCGCGGTCCTCGCCCTGCTCGAGAACGTCGACTTGTTGCTGCCGATCGTAGGAGGGCTCTTCGTGCTCGAGACCGTGTCGGTGATCCTCCAGGTGGGCAGCTTCAAGCTGTTCGGTCGCAGGGTGTTCAAGATGGCGCCGATCCACCACCACTTCGAGCTGCTCGGCTGGCCGGAGACCACGGTGATCGTCAGGTTCTGGATCCTCTCGGGAGCGTTCGCGGCGCTGGCGGTCGGGGCGTTCTACGGCGTCTACCTGGCCCAGGGGCGGACCCGATGAGAGACCCGGTGACCGGCGCCGGCGGGACCGGTGCGCTCGCTGCCCGTGGTCCGCGTGCGGCCGCGGCGCCCGTCGGTGGCGCAGGGCTGTTCGGGACCCGCCGGCGCAGCGGGGCGGGAGCGCGGCGGGCGGTGCCGGTCCGCTCGGTGGCCGGGTCCGGCAGGGGAGCCCTCCCGGCCCTGCTGCTGATCCTCGCGGTGCTGGCGCTCACCGGCCTGGTGATGGTGATGTCGTCGTCCGCGGTGCTCTCCTTGCAGCAGTACGGGACCCCGTGGCACGAACTGGAGCGCCAGGCGTTGTGGCTTGCGATCGGCACCGTCGGGTTCTTCGTCGCGCTGCGCACCGACCGGCGGTCGTGGCGTCGTTTCGCCCGACCCGGCATGGTCGTGGCCGTGGTGATGCTGCTGGCGGTGCTCGTACCCCACGTAGGGGTGCGGGTGGGGGGAGCGTCGCGCTGGCTGGGTACCTCTTCCCTGCGGGTCCAGCCGTCGGAGCTGGCGAAGCTCGCCCTGGTGTTCTTCGCCGCCGACACCCTCGACCGCCGGGCCGATCAAGGGGCGCGGCGGGGTTGGCGCTACCAGATGGGACCGGTGCTCGCGATGGTCGGCATCCTCGCGACGCTGGTCATGGCCCAACCCGACATGGGCACCACCACCGTGCTGGTCGTGATCGCCCTGGCGATGGTCGGGACCGCCGGGCTGCCCGCCAAGCCGTTCGCCGCGATCCTCGCCACCGGCGGGGTGCTCGGGATGCTGATGGCCGTCGTCGCCCCGTACCGGTGGCGGCGGCTGACCGCGTTCGTCCACCCCTTCCGGCACGCCAGCGGCTCGGGGTTCCAGTCGGTGCAGGGCCTGATAGCCCTCGGCTCCGGACGGCTGGTCGGCAAGGGGATCGGATCCAGCCTCGCCTCGTGGGGCTACCTGCCCAACGCCTCGACCGACTTCATCTTCGCGATCGTCGGCGAGGAGACCGGGCTGATCGGGGCGCTGCTGCTCGCCGGTTTGTACCTCGTGCTCGGGGTGGTCGGCGTGAGGATCGCCTGCGGTGCCCGGGACCGCTTCTCGGGGTACCTGGCGGCGGGGATCACCGCCTGGCTCGTCGGCCAGGCGCTTATCAACATCGGTGCCGTCGTCGGACTGCTCCCGGTCACCGGGGTCCCGCTCCCGTTCGTCTCCTTCGGCGGCTCGTCGCTGGTGGTCGAGCTGTTCGCCGCCGGGGTGCTCGCCAACATCGCCCGTCGTCCGTGAGACCGACTGCTGCGGGCGGCGGCCGGCCGTGGGTGGTGATGGCCGGGGGGGGCACCGCCGGCCACGTCACCCCCGCCCTGGCGATCGCCGGTGCCCTCGTCGACGCCGGCCACGACCCCCGCAGCATCCACTTCGTCGGCTCCCGTCGGGGTATCGAAGGACGTCTCGTCCCCGCCGCAGGGTTCCCGGTCACCCTCCTGCCCGGCCGCGGGCTGGTCCGCCGGGCGGACCGGGCCAACCTGCTCGCGGCGGCCGGTCTCCTCGGAGCGACGGCGATGGCGATCGTCCTGGTGGGCCGCTGGCGTCCCGGCGCGGTCGTCTCGGTCGGCGGGTACGCGGCCGCCCCGGCGGTGGCGGCTGCGTTGGTCTGGCGGGTGCCGGTCGTGCTCGCCGAGGCCAACGCGGTGCCCGGGGCGGTCAACCGGCTCGCCGGTCGTTTCGCGGCGGCCGCCGCGGTGGCCTTCCCGGGCACCCCGCTGCCACGCGCGGTCGTGACCGGCAACCCGATCCGGCCCGCAATGGCCGCGATCGAGCGTTCCCCGCAGGCCCGCCGCGAGGCTCGGGTGGCGCTCGGTTACCCCGAGGGTGTCCGCCTGGTCGCCGTCGCCGGCGGGTCCTTGGGCGCCGGTCGGCTCAACGAGGCGGTGCTCGATCTCGCCCGGGGCTGGGCGGACCGGGGCGACCTCGCGGTCCACCACGTGGTCGGCGAACGCAACGCCGACGGGCTCGCCCGTCGGCGCCCCCGACTGCCGCCCGGTGGGCTGACCTACCGTCAGGTGGCTTTCGAGGAGCGCATGGACCTGCTCTACGCCGCGGCCGACGTGACGGTCCAGCGCGCCGGGGCGAGCACCGTCGCCGAGCTGGCCGCTGCCGGCATCCCCTCGGTGCTGGTGCCGCTACCCCGTTCGCCGGGCGGTCACCAGGAGCGCAACGCCGCAGCCCTCGCGGCCGCCGGTGGAGCGGTCGTCGTCGACGACGCCGCCCTCGACGGCGATCGGCTGATGTCGGTCCTCGACGGTCTCCTCGGCGACCCCGGTCTCCTCGAGCGGATGGGCGCGGCGTCCCGGGCTCTCGCCGTTCCCGACGCGGCCGCCCGCGTCGCCGCCCTGGTCGAGACCCACGCCCGGAGACCACGGTGAGCGTGCCTCACCCCGACGGTCCGCCGTCGGGGCAACCCCTGGACCTGCGCCGGCCGAGCCGGGTCCACCTCGTCGGGATCGGCGGCGCCGGGATGAGCGGCATCGCGACGCTCCTCGCCGCGATGGGCCACACCGTGACCGGCAGCGACCGCAAGGACTCCCCGACCCTCCGGCGTCTGGCGGAGCGAGGGATCGGCGTCGGTGTCGGCCACGACCCCGCCCGGGTCGCGGCCGCGGAGATCGTCGGTGCCTCCTCGGCGGTCCCCCCGTCGGACCCGGAGCTGGTCGAGGCCGGGCGCCTCGGCATCGCGCTGCGCTGGCGGGTGGAGCTGCTCGCGGCGATCTGCGAGCTGCGTCGCACCGTCGCGGTCGCCGGGACCAAGGGCAAGAGCACCACCACCGCGATGGTCGCCCGGATCCTCGAGGAGGCGGGGGAGCGGCCCTCGCTGCTCGTCGGCGGGGACCTGCCGGGCCTCGACGGCGGCGCCCGCTGGGTGCCCGACAGCGACTGGTTGGTGGTCGAGGCCGACGAGAGCGACGGCACCTTCCTGGCCCTGTCGGCCGAGGCGGTCCTCGTCACCAACGTCGAGGCCGACCACCTCGACCAGTACGGGTCGCTCGGCGCGCTGCAGGACGCGTTCGCCGTCTTCGCGGCCCACGCCAGCCGGGCGGCGGTGGTCGGGGTCGACTCCACCGGCTCGCGCGCGCTCGCCGCGAGGCTGTCGGAGGCGTGGGCCGCAGGCTCGCCGTCCACGCTCGACGCTGCGGTGGTGTCCGCCGGGGCCAGCGTGCCGGCCGCGGGTGGCGAGACCACCGGCGTGCCGGCTGCGTTCCGGGCGGCCAGGCAGCTGCTCGCCCGGGCTGCGCCCGCCCCGACCGCTCCGGGGCCGGTGCTGCTCACATTCGGCACCTCCCCCGATGCCGCGGTGCGGGTGGTCGCAGCAACGACCCGACGGGCCTCGTCGAGCTTCGGTCTGCTCCCCGGGCCGCTCGCAGCCCGCCCCGGCCGGTCGCTCCCCCCCGGCCCCCCGGAGGCTGGGAGTGACCCGCCGGCGGGTAGCGGCGGCGGCGTGCGGATCGAGCTGCCGGTACCAGGGATGCACAACGTGCTCAACGCCAGCGGCGCCATCGCGCTCACCGCCGCGATCGGGGTCCCCGTCGAGGTGGGGGTGCGGGCCCTCGCCGGCTACCGCCCGGTCGCTCGCCGCTTCGAGTGGCGGGGGGAGCGGGGCGGGGTGGCCTTCGTCGACGACTACGCCCACGTGCCGAGCGCGGTCGCGACCACCCTGGCCGCCGCCCGGGCCGGCGGGTGGGCCCGGATCGTGGCGGTCTTCCAGCCGCACCTCTACAGCCGGACCGAGGCGCTCGGTGACGGGCTCGGTCAGGCCCTGGCTGCCGCCGACCTGGTCGTGGTGAGCGACGTCTACGGCGCCCGGGAGGACCCCCGTCCGGGGGTCGACGGCGGGATCGTCGCCGACGCCGCCCGCCGTGCCCGCCCGGGGCTCGACGTGCGCTACGTGCCCGACCGCTCGTCGCTCGCGTCGGTGGTCGGCGAGCTGCTCCGTCCCGGCGACCTCTGTCTCACCCTCGGGGCCGGTGACGTGACCACCCTCGCAGCGGAGATCGCCGGGCTCGACCGCTGCGGGGGGCAGCGGTGAGCCCCGCCGGCGCCGGCCCGGCGCTGCCGGGGTCTCCGCTCCCCGCCGGCGGCGCCGATCCCGCGGCGGTAGCCGTCGCCGTCGAGCGCCTCGAGGGCCTCGGCGAACGAAACGCGCCCCTCGGTGCGCTCACGACCTACCGGGTCGGCGGGGCGGCGGCGGTGGCGGTCACCGCCCGGTCCCTCGCCGACCTGGGGCGGGTCGCCGACGCCGCCGCCTCCTCGGGCCTGCCGGTGCTCGTGGTGGGGCGGGGATCGAACCTGCTGGTCTCCGACGCCGGCTTCGGGGGGATCGCCGTCCTGCTCGGCGCCGAGGGTTTCGGGGAGCTGCGCATCGAGGGCGACGGGACGGTTGCGGTCGTCCGGGCCGGGGCCGCCCTGGCGCTGCCGGCGCTCGCCCGCCGCAGCGTCGAGGCCGGGGTCCGGGGCCTCGAGTGGGCGGTCGGAGTGCCGGGCTCGGTGGGCGGGGCGGTTCGGATGAACGCCGGGGGTCACGGCTCGGACATGGCCGCGTCGACAGTCGCGGTCGAGGTGCTCGAGCTGTCCGGGCCGTCGGCCGGCCGGCCCCGACGGGTCGCTGCCGCCGAGCTCGACTTCGCCTACCGTCACTCGTCGATCGCTGCGGGGTCGGTCGTCGTGTCCGCCGAGCTCGAAGCGCGCTGGGGTGACCCGGGGCAGGGACGGGAGCTGGTCCGCTCGATCGTGCGCTGGCGGCGCGAGCACCAGCCCGGCGGTCAGAACGCGGGCTCGGTGTTCACCAACCCCGCTCCCGTCGCCTCGGACTTTGGGCCCGGACCGGGCGGGAAGCGCGACGCCCCGTCCGCCGGGGCGCTGATCGAGCAGGTCGGCATGAAGGGTTACCGCCTCGGATCGGCCCGCGTCTCCCCCAAGCACGCCAACTTCATCCAGGCCGACCCGGGCGGATCGGCCGACGACGTCTACCGCCTGTTGCGTGAGGTCCAGACCCGGGTGGCCGAAGGGCTCGGGGTGGAGCTGCGCACCG
>JAKABK010000055.1 GCA_021796905.1 Actinomycetes bacterium | reverse complement strand
CCGGCGTCGTCGGTCGGCTCAGGTCGTGCGGCGGCGGGTGAGGGCCATCAACACGAGGCCGACGGCGAGGAGCAGACCGGCGACCGCGACCGTCACCGCCACGTCGGCCCCGGTGAAGGCCAGGACTCCCTGGTTGGCCGGCGTGCTCGACTGCTGGGTCTTGCTCTGGGTCGGGGACTTGCCGCTCGAGTTGCTGGAGCCGCTGCTCTTGACGGGTGTGCTGGGCTTGCATTTCACCGACCCGTAGCAGTGCTTGGCGTTCGCCGCCGCCGTGGCGGCCGGGACCGGTGTAGCGGAAGCTGTCGCCGTCAGGGCTGGCAGGCCGAGGAGTGCCGTGAGGGCGACGGCGAGGATGGCGAACTGGCGCTTCATCACGAGGGTCCCTTCGACGGCCCGGGTCTGCAGGGAGCTGCAACCCAGGCTGAGCCTAGCCCCACCGAGGGTGGCCGGCAAGGTCCTTCGCGATTTTCCCCTCTGGCCGCCCGGGGCCTCCTACCAGGCGCTTCGCACCGCCGGCCAGCCTGGCACCTACAGCGACTGGCTCACCGCCGAGAGCGACAAACGCTCAGAGTAGGCGTGTGCCCACCTGTTGGTCCGGTCGTCGGGACGGGTCACCAGGAGAAGCTGTGCGCCACCGAGTCCTCGAACCGCACGGTCGTCGCGTCCCCCGCCACCCAGCTGGTCGGTGGGATCCGGGCGGAGGGCTCGACGGTCAGGCTCCCGTTGCGTCCCGGGAGGCTGAAGGCGAAGGTCACGCTACGGCTCTGCCCGTCGGGGACCGCGATCTCGACAGCGAGGACCTGGGCGGTGCCGTCGGGCCCGGCGGCCACGATCGGGCCGGCGCCGGTCACGGTGGCGTCGGTCGCGTCGAGGGGGAAGTCGAGCGAGGCGTAACCGGCGTACTCCCGGGCCGGCGGGGTCCCGGGGGCTCCGCCGGCGGCGTAGCCGGTGAGCGTCTCCGGGGTGGTGTTGTCGATCGTCACCCGGATG
The DNA here is from genome assembly GCA_021796905.1 of Actinomycetes bacterium. Classification (GTDB taxonomy): domain Bacteria; phylum Actinomycetota; class Acidimicrobiia; order Acidimicrobiales; family Palsa-688; genus JAKAQB01. The sequence goes on along the minus strand of JAKABK010000055.1, from coordinate 7,319 downwards.
CTCACCCGTGTTCGTGTCCCCGAGGGGTGGGTGCTCGCGACCGCAGTGACCCGCTGGTAGGGGTCGAGCTTGTCCGCCGCCTGGTTGATCAGCGCGAGGAGAAGCTCGTTGCCCTCCACCTGTCCGCCGGCGCCGGCGGCGACCCAGTCCGCCTCCACCCGGGGGTCGGAGGCCCAGGCGAGCACGTGGCGGCCGTCGACCGCCCGTCCGAGGGCCCGGGCGAGGGCCGTGAGGGGGATCCCCGGGGCCTCCAGGCGCCCGAAGACCGCGTCGGCGATCGCGCCGAGACGCTCGTGGCGGGCCGCTTCGACCTGGGCGTCGGCGACCCCGGCGTACTGGCCCTCGAGCAGGTAGTGCACGGCGTTGCCGGCGCTGAGGGTGACCCCGTCGGCGCTGACCGGTCCGATCACCGGGAGCAGGTCGTCGAGGGCCTGCACGTCGACGAGCAGCACCCCGTCGACGGGCTGCCCGGTGTGCGCCTGCCACATCCGGGCGGCGAGGGCGGCGTTGGCCGGGAACTGCGGTGACATGAGCAGCTCACGCAGGTCGACCTGGGGGTACACGAAGCCCCAGCGGGCGGCGAGGTCACCGGTCGGCTCCACCCCGGGGAACTGCCCGACGAGGTTGCCGGTGTCCTGCAGGTGCGTGAGCGAGATCGCCCCCCGGTCGAGGCGGATGGTGCCGGCTTCGAGGGCCATCCCCGACCCGGCTCGCATCTCGGCGTTGTTGGCGACGAGCAGCAGGTAGGTCTGTTTCCCGCTGAACATCGCGTGCAGCGCCCCGGTGGCGCCGGCGACCCGGTCGAGCACCCCCCGGACCTTGGCGAGGTCGTGGTCGAAGACCGCCCGCTCGTGGGCCAACTTGCCGAGGAGCCCGTGCGCCGGTCCGAGCCCCACGTCGGAGACCTCGTTGCGCAGCCGTCCGAGCACCCCGGCCATCCGCCCGAGGAGGTCGGCCCGCTCGGCGGGGGTGTGGTGCGGTTCGGCGACGAGGAGGCGCACCGTGGCGAGGGTCGACTCGCCGGCGCCGGCAACCGTGGCCGCGGCCTGGCTCAACGCGTCGACCGAGCGGACCTGGGTGCCGAGGTAGGGAAGTACCCGCATCGGGGCGACCCACGGGCTGGCGACCGCACGGTGCGCAGCGGCGAAGTCGGCCGCGGCAGCGTGCAGGGTCCGCTCCGCCCCCCCGTCGGTCAGGTCGGTCAGCGACAGACCGGCCCGGGCCCGGCCGGCGGCGGAGATCCCCGCGTTGAGCCGGTGGTCGGCCCGAAGGAGCATCAGCGCCACCGCTGCCACCCAGGCGACCAGCAGCGCGACCGAGCAGCCGAGCAGGGCCCATAGCGTCCCCCGGCCCGGAGCTGCGAAGCGTGGCATCCGGCGCGGACCGTAGCAGGCAGCGCTTCGCCTGCCCGGGCGCCGCCCGGTGCCGCCCGGTGCCCCCGGCGCCGCCGGTGCCGGTGCCCCCGGGCGCCGCCCGGTCCCGGTCCCGGTGCCCCCGGTCGTGCCGCCCGCGGCCCGGACGTGGTAGTAACCGGGTGTGCGAATCGCCGTCGCTTCGGACCACGCCGGCTTCGGGCTCAAGCAGTCGATCGTCGGTCATCTCCGCGACGCCGGCCACGAGGTGGCCGACCTCGGCACCGACAGCGAGGCCCCGGTCGACTACCCCTACTACTGCGCCGCTTGCGCCCGGGCGGTGGTCCGGGGGCAGGCCGACCTCGGGGTGGTGGTCGGCGGCAGCGGGCAGGGCGAGCAGATCTCAGCCAACAAGGTCCGAGGAGCGCGTGCCGCGCTGTGCCACGACGAGTACACCGCCCGCTTCGCCCGCAAGCACAACGACGCGAACGTGCTGTCGATCGGGGCCCGGATCGTGGCGACCGAGCTCGCTCTCGACATCCTCGACGTGTTCGTCGCCACCGCCTTCGACGGGGGGAGGCACGCTGCTCGCATCGAGCAGATCTCGGCGATCGAGGCCGAGGAGGCCGCCCGCCCGGGTGACGCCGCTTCCTCCACCGCCTGACGGGTCCGCTGCACAGGTGGCGGGTGGCGGAGACCGCTCCTGCGCAAGCTCCGCGACAGCCGGTCAGGTCCCGAGGTGGCGGCTGAGCATCTCGAGGGTGCGGGGCCAGGCCTGGGCCGCCGCGGCCGGGTCGTAGAAGCGGGCGGAGTCCTCGTTGCTGAAGGCGTGCCCGGCGTCGTAACGGTGGATCTCGACGTCGGGTCGGCCGGCGAGGGCTGCTTCCACCTCGGCGACCTTGTCGGCGGTGATGTACTCGTCGCGGGTGCCGTAGTGCAACAGGATCGGCGCCTCGAGCCGGTCGACCTCGCCGAGGTAGTCGTTGATCCCCGACCCGTAGTAGCAGACCACCGCGTCCGGGCCCCTCCCGTCCACCCGGCTGGAGGTCGCGGTGAGGAAAGCGAGGGTGCCGCCCAGGCAGAACCCGACCGCGCCGACCCGGCCGGTGCAGCCGGGGAGACCCAGCAGGTGGGCGTGGGCGGCCTGGAGGTCGCCGCGGGCGGCTTCCAGGTCGAAGCGCTGCGAGACCGCGAACGCGTCGGCCATACCCGAGTCGTCGCTACGCTCGAAGCGCCGCTCGACCCGCCAGAACATGTCGGGGACCAGGGCCAGGTACCCGAGCTCGGCGAAGCGTACCGCGAGGGCTCTCATGTTGGCGTTGACCCCGAATATCTCTTGGAGCACCAGCAGGCCCGGTCCGCGCCCGGAGGCGGGCAGGGCGCAGTAGGCGTCGAAGCTGTCGGATCCGACGGTGACGGTCTCCCAGCGGGTCTCGATGCTCACGACCTCCGACACTACCGGCGTCGCTGCCCGCCCCGCCCGGTGCTCTCCGCCCCGCCCGGTGCTCTCCAGCGGGCGAGGTCCTCCCCAGCCGGCGAGGTCCCCGATCCCACCCTCGCCCCACGCTTCCCGGTCAGCACCTGGTGGTGCTCGCTTGCACTCTGCCCGCTGCCCACTGCTCGCTCGACGGCCTGCTCGATGCAGGTTTCACGGGCCGTCACGTGGGAGAGGGAATGAACCTCTTCCGCTTCGCATGCGGTGGTGGTGCCAGAAGGCGTGGTGCTCGCCCCGGTCGGCGGTCGGCTACCGACTCGCCGGCTGGTCGTCGCCGGCGCTACGGGCCGGCTGTCAGACGAGGTCGGTCGTCCAGTCGGCGGCCTGGATGCGCAGGTCGAGCTGCCGGCGCTGGCGGGACAGCTCGTCGATTCGGCGGCGAAGGTCGGGGATGTCGAGGGCGGTGACCATCCGCAGCTCCGAGCGCATCATCCGCAGCCCGCTCCCACCGCTCGCCTCGCCCGCCGCGTCGGCGAGGAACTTGCGCCGGAGCGCCAGCCCATCGCGCTCGGCGATGGCATCGGTGAGGGTCCCGACGCCCTCGACCGATGTCGCCGCGTTGGTGGCGTTGATCGCCCGCACCAGCCGGGTCAGCTCCGCGGCGACCCGGTCGGCCTCGGCGATCAAGGCGTTGGGGTCCTCGGCCGGGCCGTCACCCTCCTGGTGGCGGGCGTTGTCCCGGACCCGGCTGCGCAGTTCCTGCAGTCTGGTCTGGGCGTCCGCCCTGGCGGCGAGTGCTTCTGCGAGCTTCATGTGCCCACCTCCTCCTGTCTGTTCGGGTCACGGAGAGGGTCGCCGCGAGCCCCCGGAGCCGCAAGCGATTTCCTCCTCGACCGGTCGTCTACTGTGCTGGCCGCATCCGGGCGCACGGCCCGGAGCCTCGCGCCCGATCGGGAGGGACAGAGATGCCAGCAACCGCAGCCGTGATCTACCCGGGTCGCAAGGGGGTGCTGGCCGATCTGGTCGCCTCGACGGTCGTGGTCGACGCCGTGATGGTCGTTGCCGCCGCCGGCCTGGTCGGGGCGCTCGCCCAGGTGTCGTTCCACCTGCCGGGCACCCCGGTACCGGTCACCGGTCAGACCTTCGGGGTGCTGCTCGCCGGCGCCGCCCTCGGGTGGCGTCGGGGGTCGCTGGCGATGGCGTTGTACGTGATCGCCGGTGTCGTCGGGGTGCCCTGGTTCGCTGGTGGGGCGGCGGGCATGGTGGGTGCCTCCTTCGGCTACCTGCTCTCCTACCCCCTCGCCGGGGCACTCGTCGGGGCGCTCGCCTCCCGCGGGGGGGACCGCAGCCCGGCGCGGACGGTGGCGACCATGCTCGCCGGCACCGCGGTGGTCTACGCCGTCGGGGTCACCTGGCTCGCCTTCTGGCTGCACCTGTCGCCGGGGACCGCGCTCGGCGAGGGAATGGTGCCTTTCCTGCCCGGCGACGCGCTCAAGCTGGCGCTGGCCGCAGCGCTGCTGCCGGGAACCTGGCGGCTGGTCAGCCGCCACGCCCGCAACTGAGCAGTGGCCGTGGGAGCCGGCGCGGGTCGTGGCGCCCGGTCGTAGGATCGGTCAGGTGGGCACCCCGCGCCGACCGGTGATCGAAGTTCCCCAACCGGCGTTCCTGTTCGACCTCGACGGCACCCTGGTCGACTCGGTCTACCAGCACGTGATCGCCTGGCAGCAGGCGCTGGAGGCCTGCGGCGTGCCGCTGTCGGTGTGGAGGATCCACCGGCGGATAGGGATGAGCGGGGGATTGTTCTTGAACGCCTTGCAGCGCGAGACCGGCCGCAGCCTCGACGCCGGGACCCTCGAGCGGCTGTCGGCGCTCCACGCCGAGGCGTACCTGCGGCTCTCCGGCAGCGTCGTGCCCCTCCCCGGGGCCCGTGAGCTGCTCGCACGCCTGCAGCGGGAAGGGGTCCCCTTCGCCGTCGCCACGAGTGGCGCGGCGCTGACCGCTACCTCTGCGTTGGACCTGCTCGGGCTGCCCGCGGGCACGCCGGTAGTGACCCGGGACCTGGTCGAGCGGGCCAAGCCCGACCCGCACCTGTTCCTCGCCGCCGCCGAGCTGCTCGGGGTCGACCCTCGCCACAGTTTCGTGGTCGGCGACAGCATCTGGGACCTGATGGCCGCCCAGCGTGCCGGTGCGCTCGGCGTCGGGCTGCTCTCGGGTGGTTACGGACGGGCCGAGCTGGCCGGCGCCGGCGCCTACCGGGTCTATGCCGACCCCGCCGAGATGCTCGAGCGCCTGGAAGAGGTCGGGGTCCGCCCGGCCCTCTGAGGCGTCGGCCCGCCGGTCCGGTCCACGGGGTAGGAACCGACCGTGTTGCGCATCGGTATCTCCATCGGCACCTCGTTCCAGGTCGACGGCCCCGACGGGGTGCGGGCCGGCCCGGCGCGGGTCCTCGCCGAGGCGGCCGCCGCGGCGCGCGCCGGGTTGGACGTCCTGACCCTCGGGGACCACCACGCCACCGGGCCTGCCGGGTACCTCCAGAACGTCCCGATGATCGGGCGGTTGGCCGCGGAGTGGACCGGGCGACCCCTCGGGTGCCTCTTCCTCGTCCCGTTGTGGAACCCGGTCCTGCTCGCCGAGCAGGTCGGGACCCTGGCGGCGATGAGCCCGGGTCGCTTCATCGTCCAGACCGGTCTCGGTGGAGGGGCGGACCAGTTCGCCGCGATGGGTGCCTCCCTCGGGGGGCGGGCCGCCCGTCTCGAGGAGGGGATCCGCGTCGCCCGGGCCCTGCTCGCAGGAGAAGAGGTGGACAGCGCCCTGTTCGGGGTCGCCGGCGCCCGGATCGCGCCGGTGCCGCCCGAGGGCAGCGAGTGGTGGATCGGTGGGGGGGTCGCCCGGGCGATAGACCGCGCCGCCCGGCTCGGGGACTGCTGGTACGGCAACGCCGACCTCACCCCGACCACCGCCTCCGAGCTGATCGAGGTCTATCGCGAAGCGTGCTCCCGCCACGGCCGGGAGCCGGTCCGGGTGCCGATCCGCAAGGACGTGCTGATAGTCGAGGACCGGGCCGTGGCGGAACGGGTCGGCGACGCGTTGGTCGCCGCCGGCTACCGGGGTTTCGAGCGGGCTGCGGTCGCCTACGGCGACCCGGCTGCGGTCGCCGAGCAGCTCGCGGTCTACGGCGATCTCGGCTACACCGACGTGATCATCCGCACCATGGGGCCGTTGCCGCCCGAGCTCGGTCCGGACGCCGCAGCCGCTTCGGTCGAGCTCGCCGGGGAGGTGCGGTCCCTCCTCGCCGGTAGCTGAGCGGCCCGGCTCCGGCTCCGGTTCCAGCCCTATCCGGTCCTCACCCAGCCGATCGGAAGGGTCGGCCCGGTGACCAGCCGGACCGAGGACCCGTGCAGGGACCCGACGAGCCAGGGCGCAGCGGACGCCTGGACCGAGGTGTCGGCGCAGAGGAACTCGCTCCGAGCCGTCCACAGGCAGTAGCCGAAGTCCCCGGGCACCCCGGTCGTCGAGGCTCGGGCGACCCGGACCTGGGGGCGGTGCCCGATCCGCCAGACGAGCACCGCCGGCCGACCGGAGCGGGGCTCGGAGAGCACCAGGGTGGTGCCGTCGGGGGACCAGGCCGGCTGCTCGAGCGCGCCGGTCGGGACCCGCAGCGCCCCGAGGACCCGGCCGCGGCGCGATACCACCACCAGCCCTGCGGTCCGGCCCGACAGGGCTGCGACCGCAACAGCCACCTTGCCGCCGCCGGGATCGGGCTCGACGGAGAGCACGACCGGCTCGCCGGCGGGGAGCCCGACGTCCCGGGCGAGCTGGCCGGAGCCGGCGAGCACCACCGTCGGCGTCCCGGCGTCGCGGATCTCGACCTCGCTGGTGGGGTCCCCGGCCCCGGGGCGAGCCGAGGTGCCGGCGGTCCCTCCCCGGAGGCTGCCGGTCGTCGCCGGTCCGACCCCGACGGCGAAGACCCCGAGGGCTCGCGGGTCGCCGGCGACGTCCAGGGCCTCGCCGAGGGAGACGGTCCGTCCCGAGAAGGTCTGCGCCTCGACGATCAGGCCACCGAAGACCGGGTCGTCGCCGTTCTCGACTGCGACCAGCGCCCGGTCGTGGTCGGCGAAGTCGATCGCCCGCCAGCTCCCCGGCGGTCCGGCCAGCTCCGCCCGGCGGCCGGTCGACACCAACTGGTTGCCGACCAGGCTCAGCTCGTCCCCGGTGCCGGTGGCCAGGTAGCGCCCGTCGGGGGAGACGACCAGCCCCGGGCCGGCCGGCACACCGAGCGCCGCCCGGTCGGCTCCGACGGCGGAGGTCGTGACCATCGCGCCCGACGAGGTGACTGCGACCAGCCGCCCCCCGGCCGGGCCACTGCCCGCGACCCCGGCGACGACGGACCCGGCGACGGACCCGACGACGGCCACGGCTGCGACGCCCGCGGCGAGGAGCCAACGCCGGCGAGGCCCGGGAGCCTCGGCAGGTGACCCGCCCGGTTGCTCGCCGTCGGCTTCGAGGCCTGCTCCGGGTGCCGCGCCCGGTTG
>JAKABK010000054.1 GCA_021796905.1 Actinomycetes bacterium | reverse complement strand
TCCGGCGCTGCAGCATCCGCTTCGAGGGCAGCCTCGGCTACTTCGGCGCCGGTCTGATCGACGGCCCGGAGGTGACCGTCACCGGTCGGGTCGGTTGGTCGGTCTGCGAGAACATGATGTCGGGGGGCGTCGTCGTCGAGCGCAACGCCGGGTCGCTCACCGGCGCCGCCCTGCGCGGCGGCGACCTGGTCGTGCACGGCGACGTCGGGGCCCGCACCGGCATCGACCAGAAGGGCGGCACGATCCTCGTCGGGGGCAACGCCGGTCTCCTGACCGGCTTCATGATGCAACGGGGACGCCAGATCATCTGCGGCGACACCGGTCCCGGTCTGGGCGACTCGATGTACGACGGGGCTATCTACGTCGGGGGCAAGGTCGCCAGCCTCGGCATCGACTGCGTCGAGGAGGAGCTGACCGGGGCCGACACCGAGATGCTCGACCGGAAGTTCGGTATCTACGGCCTCGAGCAGCCGACCGGGGGGTTCCGCAAGTTCGTCTGCGGCAAGGTGCTCTACAACTACGACAGCCTCGAGCCGGCTGAGCGCAAGCTCATCCTGTAACAGAGGCCAGGAGGAGGGACCAGGGTGGAAGACCAGGTAGCCAGACGCAGCATCCTCGGGCGGAGCAACATCTTCACGCCCGCGGTGATCGACGACATCCACGTGAAGGCCGAGCTCGGCCGGTACCGGATGCGCGGCTTCTCGATGTTCAAGCCGATCCCGCACTGGGACCAGCTCATGTTCCTGCCGGGCACCCTCACCCGCTTCGTGATCGAGGGCTACCGGGAGAAGTGCGAGACCAAGACGGTCCTCGGCGCACGGTTCGCCAGGAACCCCATCGAGCTGGACATACCGGTGTACATCACCGGTATGAGCTTCGGGGCGCTGTCGCTCGAGGCGAAGATGGCTCTCGCCAAGGGCGCGTCGATGGCCGGCACCGCCACCTGCTCGGGTGAGGGGGGCATGATCCCCCCCGAGCGGGACCTCTCGACCAAGTGGTACTACCAGTGCATCCAGAGCCGCTACGGGTTCAACCCGCACCACCTGATGCTCGCCGACGCCTGCGAGTTCTTCATCGGTCAGGGCTGCAAGGTCGGTCTCGGCGGCCACCTGATGGGCCAGAAGGTCACCGAGCAGGTGGCGGAGATGCGCTCCCTGCCGGCCGGTATCGACCAGCGCAGCCCGGCCCGCCACCCCGACTGGCTCGGCCCCGACGACCTGTCACTGAAGATCCAGGAGATCCGGGAGGCAACCGACTACCGGATCCCGATCCAACTGAAGCTCGGTGCGGCGCGGGTCTACGACGACGTGCGCATGGCAGCCAAGTGCGGCCCGGACATCATCTATCTCGACGGGGCCGAGGGTGGCACGGGCGCCGGGCCGCACATCGCGTCGGAGGAGACGGGGATCCCGCTCATGGCCGCCATCCCCGAGGCGCGCCGGGCGCTCGAGGACGTCGGTCTCGCCGACGAGGTCGACCTGGTGGTCGCCGGAGGCATCCGCAACGGCGGTGACATCGCCAAGGCCATCGCTCTCGGGGCGAAGGCGGTGGCGATCGGCCACTCCGCGCTGATGGCCCTCAACTGCAACAAGGAGATCCCCGGGGTCACCGACTACGAGGGCACGATCGGGGTTCCCGCCGGTCAGTGCTACCACTGCCACACCGGACGTTGCCCGGTCGGGGTCGCCACCCAGGACCCCGAGCTGCGCCGGCGCCTCGTCGTCGACGAGGCCGCCGAGCGGGTCTACAACTTCTTGCACACCCTGACCCTGGAGGTGCAGATGCTCGCCCGGGCCTGCGGCAAGACCAACGTCCACAGCCTCGAACCGGAGGACCTCTGCGCCCTCACCGTCGAGGCCGCGGCCATGGCCAAGGTCCCTCTCGCCGGCACCAGCTACGTGCCGGGGGTGACCGAGGAGCGGACCCTCGGGGAGATCAAGGCACTCCTCGCCAAGCACGTCGCCGACCTCGGAGGCTGAGCGAGATGAGCACCAGGAGCAACTACGAGACCGGATCGGACCGATCGATCGGTATCGACGCCGAGCGCCTCGCCGGTCGCAGCTTCGACTACCAGCACGACCTGTCGCTGGTAGAGGACGTCGACTTGCTGGCCGCCACCCCGGGCAGGGACATCAACTGGCTGGAGGACGTGACCCTCCTGGTCGAAGACGGCGTCCCGGCGGTCTTCGACCGCTACTCGAACTCGTTCCTCAAGATCTACTTCCCGATCCCCGAGGGCAGGCAGGACGAGATCGCCCGCAAGGTGCTCGTCAAGCACCTCCAGTCGGGAGGGTCCTACGGGATCCAGCTGAAGCAGCGTCACGCCAAGTTCCCCCAACCCGAGCTCGGACCGTGGGTGGAGCACTCCCGGACCGTCGGCGACAACTGGGTCCCGCCCGGTCCGCCGGAGGGTTGGGAGCGCTCCGGGCACTGAACCGTACCTGCGGGAGGCCGTGTGTTGGCGAGCGTGGAGATCACCATCGACTGCTCCGATCTCGCGGCGTCGGCGGAGTTCTGGCTGGCGGCCACCGGCTACGAGCGGCTGTACCGACGTCCGCCCTACGAGGTGCTCGGCCCGCCCGCCGGGGAGGCCGGCCCGGTCCTCGTGCTCCAGGCGGTGCCGGCCCCGGCACCCGCCAGCCGGGCGCACCTGGACCTGCGCGTCGAGGACCCCGCCGGCACCGTAGAGCGTCTCCGGGGGCTCGGGGCGACGGTCAGCGCCGAGGTCGAGGAGGCCGGTACCGGTTGGACGGTGATGGCCGACCCGTGGGGGACCACGTTCTGCGTCTGCCGGGCCCGGTAGCATGGAGAAATGGTGGCCAGGAGGTCGCGGGTCGATCCCGAGCCGCTCGAGGACTCCCCGGGCCCGGACCTCCAGCTCGCCGAGGCCAACGTCGGGTGGGTCATCGCCCGGCGGGTCCGGGAGTGCCGCACCGAGCTCGGCCTCACCGTCGAGCAGCTCGCCGAACGCAGCGGGATCTCCAAGGGGATGCTCTCCAAGATCGAGAACGCCCAGGCCTCGCCCAGTCTCGGGACCCTCGTCAAGCTGGCCTCCGCCACCTCGGTCCCGCTCACCTCGTTCTTCCGTGGCCTCGAGGAGGAGCACGGGGCTGTGCTGGTCAGAGCCGGTGAGGGCATCGACATCGTCCGCAAGGGGACCCGGGCCGGGCACCACTACCAGAGCCTCGGAGGGGTCCGCGGTGCGCAGCGGATCATGGAGCCGTTGCTCGTCACCCTCACCGACGACCACGAGGTGTTCCCGCTGTTCCAGCATTCCGGTGTCGAGCTGCTCTACGCCTTGGAGGGTGTCGTGGAGTACGGCTTCGGCGCCGACCGCTACGAGCTGCACCCGGGGGACGCGTTGCAGTTCGACGGCGACGTCCCCCACGGACCGACCCGGCTGGTGCGCACCCCGGTCAGGTTCCTCTCGGTGATCGCGCACGCCAGCACCGGGACCTCCGGTCACCCGGTTCACTAGCCGCAGAGTTCACCGGGGGTGGACAGCGTTTCCTGCGCCGGCTAACGTGCAGCACATCAGCTAGTACATCTGGCTAGTATATCTGGCGCCTCGGTCGAGGCTGGGAGGGTCATGGTCAGAGCCAAGCGTGAGCCGCGGTCGGGCGGGAAGCTGCACGGCTTCGCCGGGGGCAGGTCGGCGCGTTACTCGGCGTTCGAGTTGGTGCGTCACGGGATGCGCCATGGTGAGTGGCCCCGGGTGTGGCGGGAGTGTGACCTGCGTTCGACCTACGACGTGGTGGTGGTGGGGGCGGGGATACACGGCTTGGCGACGGCCTACTACCTGGCGACCAACCATGGCATGAGCCGGGTGGCGGTGCTGGACCGGGGGTACGTGGGTGGGGGCAACTCGGGTCGTAACACCGCGATCGTGCGCTCCAACTACCTGACCCCGGAGGGAGTCCGTTTCTACGACCGCTCCGTCGAGCTCTACGAGCACCTCTCGGCCGACTTGAACTTCAACATCATGTTCTCGCAACGGGGGCACCTGACCTTGGCGCACTCGGACGCGTCGTTGCGGACCATGGCGTGGCGGGCGGAGGTCAACAAGCTCGAGGGGATCGACTCGTCGGTGATCGGGCCGGAGGAGATCAAGAGGCTCGTGCCCTACCTCGACGTGTCGGACGGGACCCGCTACCCGGTGCTCGGAGCGCTCTACCACCCACCGGGGGGCACGGTCCGTCACGACGCGGTGAACTGGGGTTACGCGCGTGGGGCGGACGCCCGGGGGGTGGAGATCCACCAGCGCACCGAGGTGCTCGGCATCGACGTCGAGGGCGGGAAGGTGACCGGGGTGCGCACCGATCGGGGGCGGATCTCCGCGCCGGTGGTGGTCAACTGCACCGCGGGGCACGCCACGCTGGTCTCGGACATGGTGGGGGTGAGGATGCCGGTGATCACCCACCCGTTGCAGGCGGCGGTGACCGAACCGGTGAAGGTGTTCCTCGACGCGGTGGTCGTCTCGGGGACCCTGCACGTCTACGTGAGCCAGACCGACCGGGGGGAGCTGGTGTTCGGGGCGAGCACCGACCCGTTCGCGTCGTACTCGATGAGGGGGTCCCTCGAGTTCACCGAGGAGCTCGCCGGTCATGTCCTCGAGTTGATGCCGGCGTTGTCGCGGATGCGGTTGCTGCGCCAGTGGGCCGGGCTGTGCGACATGACCCCGGACTTCTCGCCGATCATGGGGGTGACCCCGGTCGAGGGCTTCTTGGTGGACGTCGGCTGGGGGACATACGGTTACAAGGCGGGGCCGGTGGCGGGCGAGACGATGGCGGAGCTGATCGCGACCGGCAGGACACCCGAGCTGATCTCCCCGTTCGGGCTGGACCGTTTCGGCGAGGGTCGCTTGGTCGGGGAGAAGGGCGCGGCGTCGGTCGGCCACTGAGCTGCCCGGTGCCCGATAAAGGAGCGTTGATGATCCGGATACCCTGCCCGTTCTGCGGGCCGAGGAACGCGAGTGAGTTCGCCTACAAGGGGGAGTCCAAGTCCCGGCCCCCGGTCGGGTCGGTGACCCCCGAGGCGTGGCGGTCCTATCTCTACGACCACGACAATCCCGAGGGATGGGTCAGGGAGGGCTGGTACCACCGGGCGGGATGCCGGCGCTACCTGCGCGTCGAGCGCCACACCCTCACCAACGAGGTCCGCAGCGTCACCCCGGCGGCCCGCCCGTGACCGCGGCGGTCGGCGAGGCGCTCGGGGTGGGGCGTCTCGGTCCCCGGGCGGGGGAGGTGATCGACCGGGAGGCACCGTTGCGGTTCCGTTGGGACGGCCGGGACTTCGCGGCCTACCGGGGGGATACGATCGTCTCGGGGCTGTTGGCGGCGGGGGTGAAGGTGTTCTCCCGGAGCTTCAAGTACCACCGTCCCCGCGGGGTGCTCTCGGCGAGCTTCCTGGACCCTGGCTGCACGGTCCAGGTAGGAGACGAGCCGAACGTGCGCGGCGCGCACCGCAGGGTCGAGCCTGGCATGGACGTGAGGCCGCAGAACGTGTGGCCGTCGTTGCGCTACGACTTGAAGTCGGCCAACCAGTTGGTCGGCAGGTTCCTCGGAGCCGGCTTCTACTACAAGACCTTCATCAAGCCGGAGCGGCTCTGGCCCGCCTACGAGCAGGTCTTGAAGCGCTTCGCGACCGGTGGCCGGGTGAGCCCGGGCACCCCGCACGGCTTTTATGACAAGCGTTACGCCCACCCCGACGTGCTGGTGGCCGGCGGCGGTCCGGCGGGCATGGCCGCTGCGCTCGCCGCGGCCGGCGCCGGCGCGACGGTGATGCTGGTCGAGGAGCACTACGAGCTCGGCGGGCACCTCCGCTACGGCGGGGCCGCGCAGCTGGCCGCGCTCGAGGAGCTGCGCGCCGCGGTCGCCGCCGAGGCGGGGATCGAGGTGCTGACCAACTCGGTGGTCACCGGTCGCTACGACGACAACTGGGTGGCGGTCCTCCAGCGTCGCCACCCCGACCTGGTCGGTGGCGGTTTCGGACCGGCCGGCTCCCCGGTCGTCGAACGGCTGATCAAGGCACGGACGAGATCGTTGGTGGTGGCCCCGGGCCTGGTGGAACGCCCTTATGTCTTCGAGGGCAACGACCTCCCCGGGGTGATGCTGTCGAGCGCAGCGCGCCGCTTGGTGAACCTGTGGGCGGTACGCCCGGGACGAGCGGCGGTGGTGCTCTCCGCCAACCCCGACGGGGACGCGGCGGTCGAGGACCTGGCCCGGGCCGGTGTCGAGATCGTCGGGGTGCTCGACGCCCGGAGCGGTGCGGACCTGGTCCGGGCGCGAGCCGGACGCGACGGGTCGCTCAGCGCGGTGGAGCTCGCCGACGGCAGGTCGCTCGACTGCGACCTGCTGGTCACCGCGGTCGGCTGGAGCGCTCCGACGTCGCTTTTGAACATGGCCGGCGACAAACCGGTCTACGAGCCGCGCGCCGCACGGTTCGTGCCGGGTGGGCGCCAGGTGGCGGGGGTGTACGCGACCGGGGGGATCGCCGGCGACGGATCCCTCGACGAGCTGGTCGCCCACGCCCGGGCGACGGGCGCCGCAGCGGCGAGAGGGGAGCCGGCGAGCAGCGTGGCCGGGTTGGTGCTCGACGCCCACCCCGAGTTGTTCCGGGCGGCGACGCACGGGATGGTCGACTTCTCCGAGGACGTCTCGTCCAAGGACCTGGTGTCCGCGGCGGCGGAGGGCTACGACTCGATCGAGCTGATGAAGCGGTACACGACGGTGACCATGGGCCCCTCGCAGGGCAAGCTCGAGACGGTCAACGCGGTCGCGGTGCTCTCGGAGGCGACCGGTCGCAGTATCGGGGAAACGGGGACCACGGTGTGGCGCCCCCCCTACGCCCCGATCAGCCTGGGGGCGCTCGCCGGCAGGATCCACGAGCCGGTACGGCACTCCCCGATGCAATCCTGGCACGAGGCTCACGGGGCCCGGCCGCTGGTCGCCGGGCAGTGGATCCGCCCCGACCACTACGGTGACCCCGAGGCCGAGGTCGCCACCGTGCGGGAACGGGTCGGGATCATCGACGTCACCCCGCTCGGCAAGCTCGACCTGCGCGGCCCGGACGTACCGAAGCTGCTGAACCTGCTGTATGTCAACAAGTGGTCCAAGCTCGCGGTCGGTTCGGTCCGCTACGGGGTGATGTGCGCCGAGGACGGGGTGGTCCTCGACGACGGGGTCACCGGCCGGCTCGCCGAGGACCGCTGGATGATGTCGACCACCTCGTCGGGGGCGGCGACGGTCTGGGAGTGGGCCGAGGCGTGGCTGCAGACCGAGCACCCTGACTGGGCGGTGCACGTGACGCCGGTGACCACCGCTTACGCCTCGATCAACGTCGCCGGGCCGGCGAGCCGCGAGCTGCTCGGACGCCTGTGCGCCGACGTCGACATCTCGGGCGAGGCCTTTCCCTACATGAACCTGCGCACCGCGACGATCGCCGGGGTGCCGGGATGCTGGATGTGGCGCATCGGTTTCACCGGGGAGCTGAGCTTCGAGGTCCACGTCCCGGCCGGCTACGGGCTGCATGTCTGGGAGTGCCTGCTCGCCGCCGGAGCCGACCTCGGGGTCGGGGCGTTCGGGATCGAAGCGCAGCGGATCATGCGCTTGGAGAAAGGGCATTTCATCGTCGGCCAGGACACCGACGGGCTCACCAAGGCGCTCGGCGCGGGCCTCGACTGGCTGGTGAAGACCGACAAGGACGATTTCGTCGGCCGGCCGGAGCTGGTCTGGCAGGACCAGGAGCGCTACCAGCGCCTCGTCGGGCTGCAACCGCTCGACGGGAGCGTCGTGCCGCCCGAGTCCAGCCAGATCGTCGGCGCCGGCGACCGGATCGTCGGGAGGATCACCTCCTCGCGGCGCTCACCGACCCTCGGACGCTCGGTCTGCCTCGGTTTCGTCGACCCCG
Source organism: Actinomycetes bacterium (assembly GCA_021796905.1). Lineage (GTDB taxonomy): Bacteria > Actinomycetota > Acidimicrobiia > Acidimicrobiales > Palsa-688 > JAKAQB01. The sequence goes on along the minus strand of JAKABK010000054.1, from coordinate 574 downwards.
AGCTCGCCGAGGCCGGCACCGTGGTCACCGTCTTGCTCCCCGACCGTCGCCGGGTCCCGACCCGGGTGATGGCCCATCACGCCCACTACGACCCGGAGGGGGTGCGTCTGCGTGGCTGAGCCGACCGTAGGCGTCGAGATCCCGGTGCCCGTCGCCCGCAGCCCGATCCGGCCCGTCGGGCCCGTCGGCGTCGTCGACGGCTGGGAACGCTCGGCGAGCCCGCCCCGGGGAGCGTTGCGGCTCTGCGACCTGTCGCACCTCGCCAAGGTCCAGCTGCGGGCGCCCTCGGACGGCCCGACCGCCGGGCAGCTCGGGGTGCCGACCGGTCGGGCGGCGCGCGACCCCGCCACCCACCGGCTGGTCGTCGGTTCCGCTCCGGGGGAGTGGCTGGTGGTCGGACCCTCGGGGACCGCCACGGAGCTCGTCGCCGAGCTCGAGGGTCGGCTGCCGGTCCCGGCCGCCGGCGTTGCGCTCGTGAGCGTCGTCGACCTGACCCACGGACGGGCGATGATGCGGCTGAGCGGACCCGACGCCGTAGGCGGGGTCCTCTGCAAGCTGTGCCCGGTCGACCTCG